>JAYUHG010000210.1:0-9923 GCA_043767195.1 Gammaproteobacteria bacterium
TTGGTTATGGGTTGGGAGTCATCGTAATCCTGGTCGGCGTAAAGATGTTGATTATGGATTTCTACAAGGTGCCCATCCCGGTGATGCTGGGCGTGGTGGCAAGCATTCTGATCGTCTCCGTCATCGCCAGCCTGATGTTAAAGCCCGCAGTGACTCCAGAACAACACCAGCGCTGATCTATTACCGAACTCGCGCCAACCAGAATCCGCGTGGGCTCGTTTATAGTACGCGCCCATGCCAATCCTGACTCTGGAAGATGTTTCGCTGGCCTACGGCCATGTGCCGCTGTTGGCGGGTGTGGATTTTCGCATCGAAAAGGGCGAACGGGTGTGTCTGGTGGGGCGCAATGGCACCGGCAAGTCCACGTTGTTTCGCGTTATCTGCGGCGCGGCGGAGCCGGAAGCGGGCAAGGTGTGGCGGCCTGAGACCCTGCGCATTTCCCATTTGCAACAGGATGTCCCCGAGGACGAGCAGCGTACCGTCTATGAGGTGATCGCCGCGGGACTGGGTGATACCGGCCAACTGCTCACTGATTATCATCTGGCGGCGCAACGCGGTGATCTGCGCGCGCTCCATGACTTGCAGCAAAAAATAGAAACCAGCCACGGCTGGAATCTGGAACAGCGCATCGAAACCGTATTGAACCGCCTGGACCTGCCCCAGGATCTGCCGTTGTCAAAATGTTCTGGCGGCACACGCCGGCGGGTGTTGCTGGCCCAGGCGCTGGTGAGCGATCCGGATCTGTTGCTGCTGGATGAGCCCACCAATCACATGGACATCGCCGCCATTGATTGGCTGGAGGAATTCCTGCTGGCTTTTCGCGGCGCACTGATCTTCATCACCCATGATCGAACTCTGGCGCGCCATCTGGCGACCCGGATCATCGAACTGGATCGCGGACGATTGATGTCCTGGCCGGGGGGTCTGGATGATTTCATGCGCCACAAGGAGGAATCCCGCGACGCTGAAATGAAAGCGCTGGCCCGCGAAGACAAGAAACTGGCAGAGGAAGAAATCTGGATCCGACAGGGCGTGAAGGCGCGCCGCACCCGCAACGAAGGCCGTGTGCGGCGCCTGGAGCAGATGCGGCACGAACGCGCCGCGCGGCTGACCCAGCCCGGCCAAGTCAATCTGCAAGTGGGTGGCGGCGAACTGGTGGGCCGGCTCGTGGTGGATATGCGTCATGTGAGTTTCAGCTTCGGGGAGCAGCCGTTGATCAAGGATTTCTCCACCCGCATCCTGCGCGGTGATCGGGTGGGTATTGTCGGACCCAACGGTTGCGGCAAAAGCACCTTGCTGCGCCTGTTGCTGGGGGAGATCAAACCGGACCGCGGCAAAATCGTTAGCGGGCCGCGGCTGGAAGTCGGCTACTTTGATCAGCATCGTACGCAACTGGATCCGGAAAAATCCGTGCGCGAGAACATCAGCCCTGGATCCGACTATGTAAATGTGCGCGGACAGTCGCGTCATGTGATCGGCTATTTGCGCGACTTTCTGTTTCCCTATGAGCGCGCTGATTCGCCGGTGAAGAGTCTGTCTGGCGGCGAACGTAACCGGCTGCTCCTGGCGCGCACTTTTACCCGCGCCGCCAACATGCTGGTGCTGGATGAACCCACTAATGATCTGGACGTGGATACCCTGGAATTACTGGAAGACCTGTTGTCGGAATATGACGGTACTTTGCTACTGGTCAGCCATGATCGCACGTTTCTCGATAATGTCGTCACCAGCGTCATCGGTTTTGAAGGTAACGGCCACGTGGCCGAGTATGTAGGCGGCTATGACGATTGGGTCAGACAGCGGCCAGCGCCAGTGGCGACCCCTGCCTCGCCCAAGCCGAGGCCCAAATCGGAACAACGCTCGCGCGACAACGCCCGCAAGAAACTTGGCTTTAATGAGCAACGGGAGCTGGCGGGGTTACCGGCAAAGATTGAATCTCTGGAACTGGAGCAGCAGGCATTGCAAACAGCGATTAACAGCGCGAAGTTTTATCGCCAGGACAAAGATGTCATCACCAGGACGCTGCAACGACTGGAAGAGATTGGCGATCTGTTACAACTGAGTTACGCGCGCTGGATGGAATTGGAAGAATTCGACGGCGTTTAATCCTCCTGCCATTGCAGGGAAGGCTCCTCCAGCGCTGAATACTGCTCCTTCAGGGACAGTACATGTTCTTCCCAGTAGCGCTGGGTATTAAACCAGGGGAAGGCACGCGGGAAAGCCGGATCATCCCAGCGGCGCGCCAGCCAGCCAGCGTAATGGATCATGCGCAAGGTGCGCAGGCCTTCCATCAGACGCAGTTCACGGGCATCAAATTTGCGAAACTCGGTGTAGCCATCCATCAGGTCATACAACGCCGCGGTACGCTCGGCGCGATCCCCGGACAGAAACATCCATAGGTCCTGCACGGCGGGGCCGGTGCGGGCATCATCAAAGTCCACGATGAATGGCACGTCGTCGCGCATGAGGATGTTGCCCAGATGACAATCTCCATGCAGGCGCAATGTCACTACGTCCTCCGAATCCGCAAATACCTCATGCAGTTTCTCCAGCAGTAATTTAATGATCGCCCCATAGGCCGGCTGAATGTCCGCGGGAATGAAATCATGCTCAAACAAATACCGGCTCGGCTCAATGGCGAAATTTTCAATATCGAGGGTGGGACGATGCTCAAACGGGCGCAGTGCGCCTATGTTATGAATGCGGGCAATGCAATGACCGAGCATGCGCAAATGTTCAGGATTATCCGTCTCTGGAGAACGCCCGCCGACCCGTGGATATAGTGCCAGACGATGGGCGCCCGTGTGGTGCAGTGTACAGCCCTGGGCATCGGCGATGGGCGCGATGACCGGGATCTCCTCCGCCTTCAGTTCCGCGGTGAAGGCATGTTCTTCCAAGATGTTGGCATCGCTCCAGCGCGCCGGGCGATAGAACTTCGCGATCAAGGGCAGCCCATCCTCAATGCCCACCTGATAGACCCGATTCTCATAACTGTTCAGGGCGGAGACATGGCCGCTACAACGGTAGCCTACCGCTTCAACGGCGTTCAGCACGGCGTCCGGGCTCAGATCGGAATAGGCATGCTGAAATTCCACGTCATCAGTCATGGCGGTAGCCCGATTAACATCGCAGTTGTTGCGTCTTGCAGGCGCCAATGCTGCCCGGATTACGGGCAGCGGTACAGACTTCTTGCAGGTCGCGCTGGTACAGTGTCCCCGCCTCCTTTCGGCCCAACTGGCATTCAATCCGGGCCAATTCATGCAATGCGCTGGTAAGATTCAGCGTGCGGGTGCCCGCTTCATTATGGTCAATGGTATGCGCGCTTCGCGCTATGGCTGCCGCCTTTTCCAGCCAGGGGACCGCCTCAGCAAGGCGATCCAGATCCCGGTTCAGCGTCCCCAGCCACCAGTAAGTTCTTTGCGCCACTTGCCAGGGCAATGGTTTGGCGCCGGGGTCGGAATCATGCAGCGAAATGTCGGTCCCCGCCCTGGCAATCACCGCAAGTGCCGTCTCGGGACGCTGGGCGGACCAGTACAGTTGCCCGATCTCATTCAAGAACTCAATGCGCTCACTGCTTGCCGGCGGATATTGCTCCGCCATTGGCAATACTTGATCCAGCAATTCCAGCGCCCGCTTGCGATCCTTGCCGCCGCGCAGATTGACCCGAACTTCGGTTAGCAACCGCCGCGACTCCAGGGTGGGATTGCTGGAGAGAGTAGCCACGGGCGCATTGGCTGGCGCGGCCAACATTTGCCATTCCAGTGTCAGGGAAAGGTCGCTACCCAGTTCGACAACACGCACCCGTGCCAGCTTGCCGTCGCCGGTGCGGAGAATAAATCCCAGGCCGACGACCAATTCCGTATCGTTGGCGCCCAGGCGGAACCCTTTTTCCGAGAACGGCAATGCCGAGGCTGTGTTTGCTTCAATATTGGGAAATTCATCTTCTGACACACGCGCCATCAGCACATCGCGATCATTGAGACGGTATGGACAAAGACAGAACTCCGTTCTGGTCTTGGCTTCCCACCACAAATCCCGGTCGGATTCCGTGCTCTCCTTGACCGCGCCGGTTTCCAGATCGATGGAATAGGAGGCCGGCAATTTGGCGCGCCGCCAGCCTTCCGGTGTACCCATGCCCCGCGGCCACTCGCCCCAGGTGAGGAAATATCCGGCCACCACCAGCACAGCGAAGAAAACAAAAAACAGGTGCTGCGCCTTCACGCCATTACCCCATTGACCAATTCAACACAGCGCTTCCTTGACTGATCGGCAATTAATGCTGACTTCCGCTTCCGGGTCCGGTAGTTTCCGGCACCAAAGCACCATTTCCGCCAACGCAGTCTTGGACTTGCCATGATTCCCGGCGACACAGTGGCTATATGCGAGCAGGAACAAATCGTCGGTAATCTGCCGCGCGCGCAGCGCAATCTCTTTTTTTGGTGTATCCGGACCTGGTTCCGCAGCCGTTACCGCGCGCCGCAACCATGGTTCCGCCTCGTCCGGTCGCTGTTGCTGGTGATAGTGCTGACCCAGCGCCCTATAAAGCGTATGCATCAACTGCCATGGCAGTGCCTCGTCAATACTCTCCTGTGGAACCTGTTGGGCCGAGTACACATCCAATTCCGCGGCGGCCTGATGCAGCAGCGCTGCGCCCACTTCCGGCTGCACGGTGTGGTAAATGACTCCGATCCGAATCAATATACTTACTCGCTCCGGGGAGCCGAAGGACATTTCCTCCACCGAACCCAGCGCTTGACGCAACGGCTCCCCCACTTCGTCATTGCGCCCTGCAATCAGGGCCGCCTGGATCACTTCAAGAGCGGATTCGGCCTCTGCGTAGGCCGCAAGATTTTTCGCGGAGGGGGGTTGTGACGTCGTGTCAGTGACCACCGCCGGAAGAGGTGCCATTGTTGTTTGACCGTCCCGAGGTTCCGTAACCACCTGAGGTATTGCCGGCTCCGTACCGTGTGGCGCCTCATTCAACACCTTTACCAACACCGGCACGACAAAGAAACAGAACAGGCAAAACAATATCTGCCACGGCTTCATGGCAAAATGGTTGCCTGTGATTTCCGGGTGGAGTGGTTCTTTCATATCGGGACATCTTAATCGAAGCCATGCTGCGTATCTCACCCACTGTCGCCATCCCCTATGAGGAACTGGAGTTCACGGCCATGCGCGCCCAAGGCGCCGGCGGCCAGAACGTCAATAAGGTCTCCTCGGCAATTCATCTGCGCTTTGATATTCGCGCCTCGTCGCTGCCGGCCCTGTGCAAACAACGGCTGCTGGAATTGCGCGATCGCCGCATCACCCAGGACGGGGTATTGGTGATCAAGGCCCAGACCCATCGCAGTCAGGAAATGAACCGCGCCGCGGCCTGTGAACGGCTGGTGGAACTGGTGCGCGGCGCGCTGGTGACGCGGAAACGCCGCATTGCCACCCGCCCGGGTCGAGGGGCGAAGGAGCGGCGACTGCAGGGCAAAGCGGTGCGAGGCAGCATCAAGCGCACCCGCAAGAAAAGCGATGTGGCCGAATACGAGTGACCGGATTACTCACGAAATCAATGGAGTCGGCCCGGGAAATTCAGGTATAGTGCTCAACAAGTAACCACTTACGCGCATTGGGCGCATGACTCATCGCGGTAATCCCTTCAGGTCTTTTCTGCTACCCGCCATCGGACTTCCGCGCCGCCGGTTGTGCTTCATGCACACCGACACTCAAATATCAGGAGCCACATAATTCATGTCATTTGACACCCTGGGCCTCAGGCCCGAACTGCTGCGCGCCGTCGCGGACGAGGGCTACACCCAGCCCACACCCGTTCAAATTCAAGCCATTCCGGTGATCCTCGCCGGTGGCGATGTCATGGCCGGGGCACAAACCGGCACCGGCAAGACCGCCGGCTTCGCGCTACCCATTCTGGAAAAGTTGATGCAACACCCCGCCGCCGAGGGCAAGCGACCGGTGCGGGTGCTGATTCTCACACCGACCCGTGAGTTGGCCGTTCAAGTGGGCGAGAGTATGCGCATCTATGGTCAGCATCTGCCGTTGCGCAGCGTCGTGGTTTATGGCGGCGTAAACGCCAATTCCCAAATTGAAGAGTTGCGGCGCGGCGTGGATGTGATCGTGGCCACGCCGGGACGGCTGCTTGACCATGCCGAGCAAAAGCATGTGGACCTGAGCAAAGTACAGGTACTGGTGCTGGACGAAGCGGATCGCATGTTGGATATGGGATTCATCCCCGATGTACGCCGGATCATTCGCCTGCTGCCCAAACAAAGACAAAATCTGCTGTTCTCCGCCACCCTGTCCACGGAGATCCGCATGTTGGCCCACGATTTTCTGCACCAGCCCGCCATGATCCAGGTGACACCCCAGTTCAGCACCGCGGAGCCCATTCGCCAGGCAATCTATTTGGTGGATCGGTCGCGCAAGCGCGAACTGTTGGTGAATTTGATTAATGACGGCAACTGGCGCCAGGTGCTGGTGTTCGTGAATATGAAAGTGGATTGCAGTTCCCTGGCGGCCCAGTTGGAACGCGCCGGCGTCATGGCCGGCGCCATTCACGGCGATCGGACCCAGGAAAAACGCACCAAGGCCCTGGAAGGTTTCAAGGCCGGACGCATTCCGGTGCTGGTGGCCACGGATATCGCCTCACGGGGACTGGATATTGATCAACTTCCCCATGTGGTGAACTATGAATTGCCGGTATCGCCGGAGGACTATATCCATCGCATCGGTCGCACCGGTCGTGCGGGAAATCCGGGGGAAGCCATTTCCCTGGTATCGCCGGCGGAAGAGGTGCTGCTGGGGAATATTCAGCGGTTGATTGGCAAGGAAATCCCGCGCATGGTCGCGCCGGGATTTGAAACTGATCCGCGCATTTCCCATCGTGCCATCGCTACGCGAGCGCGCATGCGCATAGCCAACCCGACGGAGGGAGATCCAGCGGAGGTGCGTACCCATTGGAGTCGGCCCGTCAGCCCGGAAGAAACCACGGAGTCGGGTCAGAACAGCAAGAATTAAGCCGCCAGGGCTTAGGCTGGTTTCTGGGCCTTACGACGCGGCGACCACAGGGACACGCCGCCGTTGGCGGCGCGCATATTCAGATCGTTGGCGTATTCCGTGGCATGGGCCTTCACCTGACGCAGGCTACCGCGCCGTGAACCCACGATGGTGGAACGACCGCGTTCAATCACATATTTATACCAATCATCCCCACCGCAACCATCGGGCGTGTCAGTCTTCTCGACGCTGACCACATTGAACTTGGTGTCGGGGGTCTTCTTGGATTTCTTTACTGGCGCTGTTGCTGTGGTTGTCATATCACTCAACTACTTGAATTATATAGGTTTATATACCCGCCCGGCGCTTGTCTATGAACTCAGAACTGCGCAGGGATCCTGTTGCAGGGGGCGCACATATTACCTTGAGCGACCAATGGGTTCCAGATATTACTCACAGTGAAAAAAAGAAAACATCCTAAGATTTTGATTTTTAATATATTTTTAAACGTAATGTCAGCGCTTCGTTCCTGGGCCGGGTAAAATTTCCCGCAACAGGAATTCCTCCTGTAACGGCGTAAGGTCAAACCGGACAGCGGCCTCGTTGATCCGATCCAGCGTCGCTGGCGGATTTTCCCCAAGCCAGCGTAGCGCCCGTCGCAGGTTCTCCCCTTCCGGTAATAAACCCTGATCTGACATGGCACTCGACCACTACATTGAATTTGGTCCAGCCTGCCCGCATAGTGGCGCGCCTGCAACCCCAAGCCCGGAACTTGTCCCATGAAAATCAGCAAACATCGCGTGGCGGTATTGGAATACACACTCACTGGTGATGATGGTCAGATCATTGATGAGTCCCATGATGGCAGCTTCAGTTACCTGCACGGCAGCGGCAATATCATTTCGGGCCTGGAAAAGGCCTTGGATGGCAAACAGTCCGGCGAATCCCTGATGGTAGTGATCGAGGCAGCGGATGCCTACGGCGAACGGGACCTGGCCAGGATCCAGCACGTGCCGCGGGAGCGATTCCCGCCGGACGTGGAATTAAAACCAGGGATGAGTTTTCAAGCACAATCCGAGCATGGCCATCCCCAAATGATCACGCTGACCAGCATTGACGGCAACGACGTCATCGCGGATGCCAATCACCCATTAGCGGGACAGCGCCTGCATTTCGATGTGACCATACTCAGTGTGAGGAGCGCGAAAAAAGAAGAAATTACCCACGGCCATGTGCATGGCCCGGGTGGGCATCATCATTAAGCTGTAAGTTACTTCTGCCTCCCACCACCGCGGAAACGATTGAAATAGTGTTTTCGCAGTTCAGCGCGAGTAGCGGGTGGCAGGTCCGGCGACTTGGCGCCGCGCCGCTTATCCTTGGCTGGTGGCGGATTTTTCTTGGGCATTTTTGCGCTGCAACAAAAAAGTGCTGGCCATAGAGAAACATTACTGTATAGTGCGCCGCCATCAAGGCACATCTTCGGTCTGTGCCCCATCGCGGTTATCCCTTCCGGTTACCCTCGAAACTTTAATACTACCCACCCAAGCCTGGACCGACCTGGCGTACTGCCGGCAGGCCGGTACAGGAGCTACAAAAATGTCTTTTGAATCACTCGGCCTGCGGGCTGAATTGCTACGTGCTGTGTCTGAGCAAGGCTACAGCGAACCCACGGCCATACAAGCACAGGCCATCCCGATAATTCTAGCGGGTCGTGATCTGCTGGCTGGCGCCCAAACGGGCACCGGCAAAACTGCGGGCTTTACCTTGCCGCTGTTGCAGCGTCTGGCACAAACCCAACCACCAACTCAGGAAAAAGGCTGGCGCCCGGTACGCGCGCTGATCCTGACTCCGACCCGCGAACTGGCGGCCCAGGTGCGCGACAGTGTCGCCACCTATGGCAAGTTTTTGCCGCTGCGTTCCACCGCGGTATTCGGCGGCGTCAATATCAAACCACAAATTCAGAATCTGCGCCGCGGCGTGGATATCCTGGTGGCCACACCGGGCCGTCTCGAAGATCATGTGGAGCAACGCACCGTGGATCTGCGTAATGTGGAGATCCTGGTACTGGATGAAGCGGATCGCATGTTGGATATGGGTTTCCTGCCAGTCATGAAACGCATCATGACGCTGCTGAAAAAAGATCGTCAGAATCTGATGTTCTCGGCCACGGTGTCACGCGAGATACAAACCCTGGCCCAGGGGCTACTGCACAATCCCCAGATGATCCAGATCGCCCGCACCAGCGCCCCGGCGGACGACGTGACCCAGATCGTGCATCCCGTGGACAAGGATCGGCGGCGAGAATTGCTGGCGCACCTGATCACGGAAAACAACTGGCGTCAGGTGCTGGTATTCACGCGCATGAAGTTCGGCGCGGAGAAACTGGCCACGCAGTTGGATCGCGCGGGTTTTCAGGCCACCGCCATCCACGGCAACAAGAATCAGAATCAGCGCATGCGCGCATTGGCGGACTTCAAGGCCGGTAAGGTACGGGTGCTGGTGGCCACTGATGTGGCGTCACGCGGTCTGGACATCGAACAACTGCCCCATGTGGTAAATTATGAGTTGCCCATGGACGCGGAGTCCTATGTGCATCGCATCGGTCGTACCGGTCGCGCGGGTCTGAAGGGCGCTGCGATTTCGCTCGTGTCAGCGGATGAAGGCGGGTTGCTGGCCGACATTGAGCGGCTCATCGGTTCCGAAATCCCGCGCCAGAATGTGCCCGGGTTTGAACCCACGCAGGCTTTGGTCACCACCGGCAAGAAGGGCGGCGGTCGTCCCGGGAAATCCAACGGCGGCCACAATCGTCACGGCCATCACAATGCCGGCGGCGAAAAGAAGGTCCATTGGCATCGCCGTTCAGAGCAGAAGCAGGGCGGTCGCAGTCAACGCGGTAACACCCGCTAAGAGTTGGCTTT
>JAYUHG010000211.1:0-4170 GCA_043767195.1 Gammaproteobacteria bacterium
GGCGACAAATTGCCGGTGTGGGTCGCCAACTATGTTTTGATGGGCTACGGCGAGGGCGCGGTCATGGCGGTGCCGGCCCATGACGAGCGGGATTTTGAGTTTGCGATTAAATACCAGTTGCCGATCCGGCAAGTAATAACAAATGAGATTGAAGCAACCCGGCGCGACGCTAAAGCTGATCCGTCCGACCACGATCCCGCTGCCTACACATTCGATGCCACCCGCTGGAAACCGTGGTATGTGGAGAAAGATGGCAAGGTTTCCACGTTTTGCATTAATTCCGGCCCCTGTAACGGCCTGACCTACGGCGCGGCAGTGGCGAAGATTGCGGCGCAACTGGAAGCAAAAGAACTCGGCAAAAAGCGCGTCCAGTTCCGCCTGCGAGACTGGGGCATCTCGCGTCAGCGTTACTGGGGCTGCCCCATACCCATCATCCACTGCGCCAAATGTGGCGACGTGCCGGTGCCGGATGATCAGTTGCCGGTAGTGCTGCCGGATCATCTGGTGCCCGATGGCAGCGGCAATCCCCTGGCCCGGCACCAGGAATTCGTGCAGTGCAAATGCCCCAAGTGCGGCACTGCGGCCCGGCGTGAGACGGATACTATGGATACCTTCGTTGATTCGTCCTGGTACTACCTGCGTTATCCCTGTCCCGATCAAACCCAGTCCATGGTGGATGCGCGCACCAACTACTGGTTGCCGGTGGACCAATATATCGGCGGCATTGAACACGCCATCCTGCATCTCCTGTATTCCCGGTTCTGGACCAAGGTCATGCGTGATCACGGTCTCATTAAAACCGCGGAGCCATTCTCCAATCTGCTCACTCAAGGCATGGTGCTGAACGAAATATTTTTCCGGCGCGGCGCCGACGGTCGCAGCACCTATTTCAATCCGGCGGACGTGGAGATTGAAACCGATGCGCGCGGTCAGCGCACCGGCTTACGACTGCGCAGTGATGGGCAAGCAGTGGAATCCGACGGCATCGGTACCATGTCGAAATCCAAGAACAACGGCGTGGACCCCCAGGCTCTGGTGGACCGCTACGGCGCCGATACCGCGCGCCTGTTCATGATGTTCGCGGCGCCGCCGGAACAAACCCTGGAATGGTCCGATGCCGGCGTGGAAGGAGCCTACCGGTTTCTGAAGCGCCTGTGGAAACTGGCGGCGGATCATCTTGCCGCCGGGCCGGTAGCGACGCTGGATATGACCACGTTGACACCATCCCAGCGCGACCTGCGCCGCAAGATCCACCAGACCATCGCCAAGGTGGATGATGACCTGGGGCGGCGCTATACATTTAATACCGCCATCGCCGCGGTCATGGAACTCACCAATGCCCTGACTCGGGCCGACGATGCATCGCCTGCCGGGCGCGCATTAATGGCGGAAGGGCTGGAGGTTGCAGTCCTGCTGTTGGCTCCCATCGTGCCGCACATTACTGACGCCATCTGGTGCGAATTGGGGCATGCTCAACCGCTTATGGACACGCCCTGGCCCGAAGCCGATCCGGCGGCGTTGGCCCGGGACACAGTGGAACTGGTGGTGCAGGTAAATGGGAAGCTGCGCGGTCGCCTGCTGGTAGCTGTGGATGCCGCCGAGGACGAGGTGCGCGCGGCGGCGTTGTCCCATGCCGATGTGCGCCGCTTCACGGAGGGCCGGGAGATCCGCAAAGTCATCATCGTGCCCGGGCGATTGGTCAACGTAGTAGTGTTCTGATCGACCCGACTCCCGATCCCGGCCCCCATTCCCGATTTCAGTGCTGCGCCCGCACCTGCTATTCTTGCCCCATCACTCCAATGTAACCGGACTGCCATGCGCCAACTAATCATCTGGTTTTTCGTGCTTGCCACCCTTGGCGGGTGCGGCTTTCAATTGCGCGGCAGCAATACCGTTCTGGAAGAGTTCGAAACACAGCGCATTCATGTGGATCACACCGGGGCACCAGGGGTAACGGCGCAGTTACGTGCGGCTTTGGCGGACTCCGGGACAACTACAGCCAGCAACCTCAAACAATCGGACTACGCCATCCGCCTGGCCGGCGAACGCGTTACCCGCGATGTACTCAGCGTCTCCCCGCAAACCGGCAAGGTGGAGGAGTTTCAGCTCACCTATGTGGTGCTGCTGACTCTGCAGCATGTCGGTGGCGCGGTGCTGCTGGAACGCGTGCCCATCATGTTGCAGCGTGACTTCACATTTGATCAGGACGCGGTACTCGGCAATTTCAGTGAAGAGGAAATCCTGCGCGATGAGTTAACCCGGGATGCCGCGGATCAGGTCATGCGACGCACTGCCGCCGCCATCCGCCGGGACAAGCAGGCCCCTGCCCCATAAACTTCGTGTCACAACGGCTGATTATGATCCCACCCGGCGGCGCACACATATGCGCCTGAAGCTGGATCAACTTCCCGCGCGTTTGAAACAGGGCGCGCTGGCCCCGGTCTACTTCCTCAGTGGTGATGAGCCGTTGCAGCTCATGGAAGCCGCCGATGCCATCCGGCACCGTGCGCTCGCTGACGGATTCGCCGAACGCCAGATACTGGATGTACAGCGAGGATTTGACTGGCACGAACTGGCGCAAGCTGGCGCCAGTCTGTCTTTGTTCTCGGAACGGCGCATCATTGAACTGCGGTTGAGCGGTTCTTCGCCCGGGAAAGAGGGTGGTCAGGCCTTGACGGATTTCTGTGAGCGCAAGGATGCCGACACATTGTTATTGGTCAGCGGAGACAAGGTAGACAAGAAACAGCAGCAGGCGCGCTGGTTCAAGGCTCTGGACGACGCTGGCGTTGTGATACAGATCTGGCCGGTGGAACCGGCGCATCTGCCGGCATGGATCGCGCGTCGCATGGAAGGTCATGACAAACGCATGGAGATGGATGCGGCGGAATTTATTGCCGTACGCGTGGAAGGCAACCTGCTGGCGGCGTGCCAGGAAGTAGACAAACTGGCATTACTGGTGGATTCGCCAACTGTTTCTCTGGCCGATGTGGCGCGCGCGGTAACTGACAGTGCGCGCTACGACGTGTTTGATATGTTAGATGCCGGCCTGGCGGGCCATGGCGGTCGCGTGATCCGCATGCTGCGCGGTCTGCGCCAGGAAGGCGCGGAACCCCTGGCGGTATTCGGAGCCTGCATGTTTGAACTGCGCCGGTTGTGCGCCATGGCGACGGCAGTGGCTGCGGGAAACTCCCCCGAGGGCGTTCTGACCGAGTATCGCATCTGGAACCAGCACGCCCCGGCGGTACGCGCCGCGCTGGGGCGCATCTCCGCCGTTCGCGCCGGTCGCTTTTTGCGCGAGGCTGCCCATGTGGACCGGGCGCTGAAAGGTGCCATTCGGCTGGATCCCTGGTTTGTGCTGGAAGGGTTTTTGTTGAGGATCGCGGGCGTCGGGATAGAATCACCCCTGGCGATAATTCACACTCGTTGAACACCCGAGGCCCCACATGTCCACGGCAGTCACCCAGCTACAAACCGACATCCGCTCCCTGATGCAAGACATCGGGCGGCGCGCCCGCGCCGCTGCGCGCCTCATGGCCACGGCTGAAACGCGCGCCAAGGATCAGGCGTTGCGGGCGATTGCTGAGCGCCTGCTGTCCGGACAGGAGGCGTTGCTGGCCGCCAATGGCCGCGACCTCAAAGCCGGCAAGGAAAATGGACTGGACGCCGCGCTCATGGATCGGCTGGAGGTGAACCGTGCGCGCATTCAGGACATGGCCGGTGGTCTGGAGCAAGTGGCCATGTTGGCCGATCCCATTGGCGCCATCACGGATTTGAGTTTCCGGCCCTCCGGCATTCAGGTGGGCAAAATGCGTGTGCCGCTGGGTGTGGTGGGCATCATTTATGAGTCGCGCCCCAATGTCACCGCGGATGCCGCGGCCCTGTGCCTGAAATCCGGCAATGCCGCCATACTGCGCGGCGGTTCGGAAGCATTGCATTCCAATCAGGCCATCGCCGCCTGTATTCGCGCCGGGCTGCAGGCGGCGAAACTCCCGGAACATGGTGTGCAGGTCATTGAGACCGCGGACCGCGCCGCCGTGGGCGCGCTGCTGTCCATGTCGGAATTCGTGGATGTCATCGTGCCGCGGGGCGGCAAGGGCTTGATCGAGCGCGTCAGCCGTGAGGCGCGCATGCCCGTGATCAAACATCTGGACGGGATCTGTCATGTGTACA
>JAYUHG010000212.1:0-9852 GCA_043767195.1 Gammaproteobacteria bacterium
CGACGCAAGCGGACGGACATGTGTGAATTGTCATACCAGCATTGTCACCCCGGCGAAAGCCGGGGCGGTATTCAGCGGGAATAGCACAGGAGCCCGGCCGCTCGGGACGTCCTGTCCTCACGCGGCATTTCCCACACCCTGAGGGTCGCTTTCGCAGGGGTGACGGGCATAACGGACTGCCTTCTCTTACTCGTTAACGGCCTTCATGCTCAACCGCACACGGCCCTGTTTGTCAATTTCCAACACCTTGACCTTGACGTATTCGCCCTCGGTCAATTTGTCGCTGACGTTTTCCACGCGCTCGTTGGAGATCTGGGAAATGTGAACCAGACCGTCCTTGCCGGGCAGGATATTGACGAAGGCGCCGAAGTCCATGAGCTTGGCCACGCGGCCTTCGTAGACACGACCTACTTCGATATCAGCGGTCAGTTCTTCGATGCGCTTGCGCGCCACTTCACTGGCGGCCTTGTCGGCGGAGTAGATCTTGATGGTGCCGTCGTCTTCGATATCAATGGTGGTGCCTGTGGCCTCGGTAATGGCGCGGATGGTGGCGCCGCCCTTGCCAATGACATCCCGGATCTTGTCCGGATGGATCTTGAGAGTGGTGATGCGCGGCGCGAACTCGGACATTTCGCCGCGGGAATTGGAGAGCACCGCATTCATCTTCTCCAGGATATGCAGCCGGCCCGTCAGCGCCTGGCGCAAGGCCGCATCCATGATCTCACGGGTGATGCCGTTGATCTTGATGTCCATCTGCAAGGCAGTGATACCCTTGGCGGTGCCCGCGACTTTGAAATCCATATCACCCAGATGATCTTCATCACCCATGATGTCGGACAGCACCACAAACTTGTCGCCTTCCTTGATCAGACCCATGGCGATACCGGCCACCGGGGCCGAGATCGGTACGCCGGCATCCATGAGCGCCAGACTGGTACCGCACACCGAAGCCATGGAGCTGGAGCCGTTGGATTCCGTGATTTCGGACACCACGCGCAGGGCATAGGGAAAGGTCTTGGGATCGGGCATCACGGCCAGGATGCCGCGCTTGGCCAGACGGCCATGACCAATCTCGCGCCGCTTGGGCGAACCCACGCGACCCACTTCGCCCACGCTGTACGGAGGGAAGTTGTAATGCAACATGAACAGGTCTTCGCGCCGGCCTTCAATGGCGTCAATGATCTGGGCGTCGCGCTCTGAACCCAGGGCGGCAACGACCAGAGCCTGGGTCTCGCCACGGGTAAACAGCGCCGAACCGTGAGTGCGGGGCAATACGCCCACTTCCACGCTGATGTTGCGAATGGTCTTGGTATCACGCCCGTCAATGCGCGGTTCGCCGGCGATGATGCCGCCGCGGACGATATTACTTTCCAGCTCTCCAATGGCCTCACCCAGTACCACATCGGTCCAGCGATCCGGGTGGGATTCCTGGATGGCGCTGATGGCTTCATTGTGAATGCTGTCAATCTGTTCGCGCCGGCTGATCTTGTCCTGGATGGCATAGGCCTCGCGCAACAAGTCGCTGCAACGCTTGCTGACAATCTGCCCCAGTTCCTTGTCGTCCGACGGACTCTGCCAGGACCAGGGCTTGACCCCGGCTTCCTTTACCAGCGCGGCAATGTTTTCGATGACAATCTGGAACTGGGCGTGACCGTACATGACCGCGCCCAACATCACCTCTTCGGACAACTCGCTCGCTTCCGATTCCACCATCAACACGGAACTGCGGGTGCCTGCCACCACCAGGTCCAGCTGCGAGGATTTCACTGCTTCAAAACTCGGATTCAGAATGTACGCGCCATCCTTGTAGCCGACACGGGCCGCGCCCACCGGGCCATCAAAGGGGATTCCGGCCACCGACACCGCAGCCGAGGCACCGATCAGGGCCGGGATATCCGGGTCCACTTCCGGGTCCAGGGACATGACCGTGGCGACAATTTGCACTTCATTCTTGAAACCGGCGGGAAACAGGGGGCGGAGCGGGCGATCAATCAGGCGGGAGGTCAGGATTTCCTTTTCCGATGGCCGGCCTTCGCGTTTGAAGAAACCACCCGGGATCTTACCGGCGGCATAGGTGCGTTCCTGGTAATCCACGGTTAGCGGGAAGAAATCCTTGCTTGGATCCGCGTCCTTTCTGGCCACGCAGGTAACCAGCACCATGGTATCGCCCAGGCTGACCATAACCGAGCCGGTGGCCTGGCGCGCAATTTTGCCGTATTCAATGCGCGCGGTATGGTTGCCAAATTTGAACTCTTTTGTAACTGGATTCATGTAATCACCCCATTAAAAGAATTAAGGCTGTCGCTGCGTGGTAGCGCCGGGCACAATTTGAAATGGAAAAGTCGCGGCACCGGTCGCGGTACATGAGCGCCGTTTCAATTACTGAAGCTGCGGGACACCGGGCTACTTACGCAGACCGAGGCGGCCGATAAGTTCCCGATAGCGGGTTAAATCCTTCTTTCGGAGATACTCCAGCAACTGCCGGCGCTGGTTTACCATTTTCAGCAGGCCCTGGCGGGAATGATGATCCCGGGAATGGGTCTTGAAGTGATCGGACAGGTCGGTAATGCGCGCGGTAAGCAGGGCAACCTGCACTTCCGGGGAACCGGTATCCTGACCGGATTGCTTGTATTCGCCGACGATGTCAGCCCGTTTCTGCGTATTCAATGTCATGAATTCCACTCCTGACAAACCTTGAGTAACCATCTTTGTTCCTGTTTAGGGCGCCTCTGAACAAGTCCAGAGGCGCCTGCTGTACAGGGATGTACAGCCATTTTTCAATCGCCCATGCGATTGAAAAATGTGAGGCAGGCAAAAATCACAATTTTTGCTTGCCGCGCTCTGAATAAGCCCTGGAAGGACTTATTCCGAGCCTTTCAAAGGGCGCGTATTGTACCCACGCACCCCCACAGGAACAAGAAATTATCCTGTGGCGATCGCCCGTGCGGGCGGATCCGACTGAAACAGCCGCCGCGGGGCAATACGCCCGTCATCCAGCACTTCCCCGGCACCGAGAAACTGCCCGCTGTCGGCATAGACCCGGACTTTGCCCTCGGTGGGCGCCCGCGGCACCATTACCGGCTGACCCTGGCGGAAGTAAAAGGCCAGGGATTCCTGCAACACCAGGGCCGGCACGTCACGCAGGATGCTGTCGGTCCCCACCAGAAGCCCATCCAGCGCGTCGGTCCCCTGCTCCGCCGCTGCCCGTACCGCGGCCATGGTCACCATCTCTTCTTCCCGGAAGGCGCCGGCGGCGGTGCGCCTGAGATACATTACATGAGCACCGCATCCCAGCGCCTCGCCGATGTCCTCCGCGAGGGTGCGGATGTAGGTGCCTTTGGAGCACCAAACGCCGATTTCAAATTCATGTGCCTGCAGATGCAGAAGTTTCAGATCATGAATGGTCACTGGGCGCGGGCTACGTTCAACTTCAATGCCCTGATAGGCCAATTCATACAGCCGCTGGCCCTGATGCTTGAGGGCCGAGTACATGGGCGGGGTCTGCTGAATAGCGCCACGAAATCCGGCCAGCGCTGTCTCGAACCTGGCACGATCCAGTGCCGGCACCGGTCGTTCCTCAAGCACCGCGCCCGCCGCATCGCCGGTGGCGGTGCGTTGCCCGAGCTTGCAGCGCGCCACATAACGCTTGTCTGCTTCCAGTAGCAGCGCGGAAAACTTTGTCGCTTCGCCGAAGCACAGCGGCAACAGTCCCGTGGCAGTGCGATCCAGACTCCCGGTATGCCCGGCCTTGCGCGCGTGATAAAGATGTTTGACCTCCTGCAGGGCCTCGTTTGAGGTAATCCCGGAGGGTTTGTCCAGCACCAGTACGCCATTCACCTCACGACCACGGGGACGGCGCTTCATTGGGGACTTGCCTCCCATGTGGGCGCGAAGCAGAAACTATGCATCATCACGCTTCATTGATCCCAACAAGGAATTGATGCGGCTGCCGCGCTCCACGGATTCGTCAAAGCGGAAATGCAATTGCGGCACAGAGCGTGTGGTCAGGGTCGTCGCCAGCAAGTGGCGAAAATGCGGGGCCATCAGATTCAGATGCTTTTCCAGTTCAATGGGGGTGAGCTGACCGCCGAAACAGGTGAAATACACCTTGGCTTGCTTCAGGTCCGGGCTGACATCGGCCCCGGAAATGGTTACCAGGCCATATTTGCCCGGGTTCAACTCTGCCTGCACCATGGCGGCGACTTCCCGTTGCACCTGATCGGCAATGCGCCGATTGCGTCCAAATTCGCGCGGCATGTGACACCTATCTCCCGCTGGTTACCCCAGCTTGCGCGCTATCTCAATGCGTTCAAATACCTCGATCTGATCGCCGACGCGGATGTCATTGTAGTTTTTGACGCCGATACCGCACTCGGTCCCGGACTTCACCTCGCTGACATCATCCTTGAACCGGCGCAGTGATTCCAACTGACCCTCGAAAATCACCACATTGTCGCGCAAAACGCGAATCGGGTTGTTACGCCGCACTACGCCACTGGTAACCAGGCAGCCGGCAATGTCGCCAAACTTGGGCGAACGGAATACTTCTCTGACTTCGGCCAGGCCAACAATCTGCTCCCTGATCTCCGGGGCCAGCATACCGACAATAGCCTTCTTGACGTCATCAATCAGCTCGTAAATAACGCTGTAATAACGCAGGTCTATGCCTTCATCTTCCACCAGCTTGCGCGCCGCGGCGTCCGCGCGCACGTTGAAGCCGATGACTACGCCGTTGGAGGCCATGGCCAATTGCACATCGGAGCCGGTGATGCCGCCGACACCACTGTGGATCACGTTTACCGTAACTTCATCGGAGGTCAGGCGCGTGAGCGCGTCTGACAGCGCCTCCGCCGAACCCTGCACATCGGCCTTGACCATAATATTGAGGGAAGTTTTCTCCGCTTCCCCCATCTGCTGCATGATGTTTTCCAGTTTCGCCTGGTGCTTTTGCTCCAGCTTGCCCTGCCGGTATTTCCCCTGGCGGAATTGCGCCACTTCCCGCGCCTTCTTTTCATCCGGCAACACCACCATCTCGTCCCCGGCGTTGGGTGTGCTGGAAAGCCCAACTACTTCCACGGGCGTGGATGGCCCGGCGGATTCCAATTCCTTGCCATCCTCATCGTACAAGGCGCGCACACGCCCATATTCATTGCCGCTCAGGATGACATCGCCTTTGCGCAACTCGCCGCTCTGTACCAGCAATGTGGCCACGGGACCACGACCCCGATCCAGCCGCGATTCGATCACCGTGCCCCGGGCGTGTCCTTTAGGCACGGCCTTCAGGTCCTGCACTTCCGCCAACAGCAGGATGGATTCCAGCAGGCTCTCCACGCCGTCGCCGGTGCGCGCGGACACCGGGACGAAAATCGTGTCGCCACCCCATTCTTCGGACAGAACTTCCAGTTTCGCCAGCTCCTGTTTTACCCGTTCCGGATCCGCCTCCTTCTTGTCCATCTTGTTGACCGCGACAATGATAGGCACCTTCCCCGCCTTGGCGTGGCGCACGGCCTCTTCGGTTTGGGGCATAACCCCGTCGTCCGCGGCCACCACCACCACCACGATATCCGTCACCTTGGCGCCACGGGCGCGCATGGCGGTGAAAGCCTCGTGACCCGGCGTATCCAGAAATGTGATGCGTCCTTTGTCCGTTTGCACGCCGTAGGCGCCGATGTGCTGGGTGATGCCACCCGCTTCGCCGGCGGCGACTTTGGTGCGCCGGATGTAATCCAGCAATGATGTCTTGCCGTGATCCACATGACCCATGATGGTGACCACAGGCGGGCGGGTCACCTTGTCACTGTCATCATCGGAGACCTTCATGGCCTCCTCTTCCAGCACGTTTTCCTTCATCAACCGCGCTTTATGACCCATCTCTTCCACAATCACGGTGGCAGTGGCCTGATCGATGGTCTGATTGATGGTCACCATGCTGCCCAGGTTCATCATCACCTTGACGACTTCGGTGCCCTTCACCGACATGCGCTGCGCCAGTTCCGCCACGGTGATGCTTTCGGGGATATCCACCTCACGCACAATGGGGGCAGTGGGCATTTCAAAGGCATGCTGCGACGGTCGCCGCACCACCGTTGGGCGTATGGCGCGGGGTTTCTTGCGCCGCTTGCCGGATTTGTCCGAAGCGACATGCAACTCCCGCATCTGCGGCAGGCGGGGATCCAGCGCCACAGGCGCCGGGGCCGCGGCTTGGGCGGACTCCACGTTCGCGGAGGTTGAACTTGATGCGGCGTCCGCTGGTCGCGCTACGATTTCCGGTTCGGGTTCCGGGACAGCTTCCAGTTGGCCCAGGGCCTCGGCAGCAGCGCGTTCCGCGGCCCGTGCTGCCACTTCTTCCGCTTCCCGCAGTTCCCGCTCGGCGGTCTGTTTGGCGGCTTCCTCTTCGATAGTACTGCGCTTGGCGTAGGTGCGCTGACGCCGGAATTCAACTGAAACAGTTTTGGCCCGCGGCTTCGCCCGTCCGGCCGCGGTTGTGGGCACCGGAACCTTGAGTTCCGTGACACTCTTGCGCTTGAGGGTTATTTTTTTCGGTTCCGAACCCGCATCCTTGCCGTGCTTGCGGCGCAGATAACCGAGCAACTCCGCCTTCTCATCTTCGGTAACAACCTCGTCCGGCTGCTTTGTGGACAGCCCCGCCTGCAGCAACTGCTCCTGCAGGCGCTCGACGGTGACGCCAATGACATCAGCGTATTGGCGGACGGTAACCTCAGGCATTGCTTGCTCCAGCGGCAGTCTCAGCCTCGGCTTCGAACCAGTGCTTGCGCGCGGCCATAATCAATTCTCCGGCCCGCTCCCGCGCCATGCCTTCAATCTCCATCAAATCATCTACCGCCTGTTCGGCCAGATCTTCCCGGGTTATTACGCCGCGCCCCGCCAATTCATAGGCCAGTGCATCATCCATCCCTTCCAGGTCCAACAAATCTTCCGCTGGCTCGGCATCGCCCAGGCGCTCCTCACTGGCGATGGCGCGCGTCAGCATCACATCACGGGCCCGATCCCGGATCTCCGTGACCAGGCTGGCGTCAAACTCATCAATTTCCAGCATCTCGTTCTCGGGCACATAGGCCACTTCCTCAATGCTGGAGAAACCCTCCTGCACCAGAATGGAGGCGACCTCCGCGTCCACGCCCAATTGCTCCTTGAACATTTCCTGCAAGGTGGTGGACTCAGCTTCGCTTTTCTGCTCGGCCTGTTCCACGGACATGATGTTCAGAGTCCACTTGGTCAGCTCACTGGCCAGTTTGACGTTCTGCCCGCCACGACCAATGGCCATGGCCAGATTTTCCTCGGCCACCGCCACATCCATGCTGTGGGCATCCTCATCCACCATAATGGATACCACCTCAGCCGGGGCCATGGCGTTAATGGCAAACTGCGCGGGGTTTTCATCCCAGAGGATAATGTCCACGCGCTCCCCGGCCAGCTCATTGGATACCGCCTGCACACGCGAACCGCGCATGCCGACGCAGGCGCCGATGGGGTCAATGCGCGCATCACGCCCGCGCACGGCGATCTTGGCACGGGAACCCGGATCGCGGGCGCCATTAATGATCTCAATCAGCCCTTCATTGATTTCAGGTACTTCGATCTTAAATAATTCAATCAATAATTCCGGTGCCGTGCGGCTCAGAAATAACTGCGGGCCGCGGGGTTCCGGTCGCACTTCTTTCAAATAAGCGCGCAAGCGGTCACCCGGTCGCGCCGGTTCGCGGGGGATCATCTGTTCGCGCGGGATCAGGGCTTCGGCATTGCCGCCCAGATCCAAAATCAAACCACTGCGCTCGGCGCGCTTGACCACGCCGCCGACCATCTGCCCGACACGTCCGCTATAGGCCTCAATGACCTGGTTGCGCTCCGCCTCGCGCACTTTCTGCACGATGACCTGTTTGGCCGTCTGCGCGGCGATACGACCGAACTCCACCGACGGCATCGCTTCCTCGATGAAACCGCCGGCCTGGATGTCAGGAACCCGTGCCTGTGCATCACTGAGGCGGATCTGTCGCGGAGGAAATTCCAATGGGTCGGGGCTGTCCGCCACCACTTCCCAGAGCCGGAAGGTTTCGTAATCTCCGGTATTGCGATCCACGGCGACACGCGCCTCTATATCTTCGCGATTGCGTTTCTTTGTGGCGGTGGCAAGCGCGGCTTCAATCGCCTCGAAGATAATCTCCTTGGCGACGCCCTTTTCATTTGACACCACGTCTACTACTGTCAGTATCTCTTTATTCATATCTGGCACCGTTTCATAATCAATTTTACCCCGGCGCTGCTCAGAACTGTGGCACCAGCCGGGCCTTTTCCACCATGTCCCACTTCACTTCAATATTCTCACCGGACATATTGATCACAACTGCATCATCCGTAACCTTTTCCACCACGCCAAGTATCTGGCGGTGTCCCTGAATTTTCACACGCAATCGCAACCGCACTTCGTCACCGATGTAGCGCCGCAACTGGATCAGTGTAAACAGGGGACGATCCACGCCCGGAGAGGATACCTCCAGGTCATAGGGGCCGCGGATGGGATCTTCCACGTCCAGCACACCAGTGACTTCACGGCTAACGCGTTCACAATCCGTGAGTGTCACGCCGCGACTGCTGTCAATATAAAGTCGCAGCAGGGAACGATGCCCGCGCCGCGTATGTTCAATGCCCCACAGCTCACAGCCAATAGCGGCAACCACGGGTTCTATCAGTAGTCCCAGATCTTTCATCCAGGTCATCCAATCGCCAACGCCGGTTGTTTGTTCCCGACACAAGCGGCATACAGCACATCCCTATGCTTAAAACAAAAAATGGGCCGGCGGCCCACTCTTGATTACCCATGTTCTGCTTGCCGGAGGGTGGGTCACTGCGCCCGCCGGGGCCGCCGTGACACGCCGAATTTTGGCGCCACCAACAAAAAACCCCGCATACACGGGGCCGCTCACAGCACTCAACAGACCCAACATTCAACAGACTGGTAGCGGGGGCAGGATTTGAACCTGCGACCTTCGGGTTATGAGCCCGACGAGCTGCCAGACTGCTCCACCCCGCAACAACGAGGGCGCATGGTACCGATAGCCCCCGGGCTTTTCAAGCCATGCTCAGCCCACCTGAAGGCGCGCGTGACAATTGCACACGTTGCCGCCGCGCTCCCCACTGCCCCGGCGCGGCCTCAAATACTCCCGGACACTGTGTTCCGCATTGACGGCAATTCCCTTCCGCGGTCAGATTCCAATCACCCAACACATACCAGTCGCGCCCAATCAGCATGGCGCCGCAACCACTGCAATAAGTGCTGCCGCCGTAGCTGTCATGCACATTCCCGGTGTAAACATGGTGCAGACCATTACGTAAACCAATCTCGCGCGCCCGGGTCAGCGTCGCCGGCGGGGTGCGCGGCTTATCGCGCATTTTCCAATCCGGGTGAAACGCCGTGAAATGCAACGGCACATCCGGTCCCAGGGATTCCCGGATCCATGTGGTCATGGCCTCCAGCTCGGCATCAGAATCATTCTCGCCGGGGATCAACAATGTCGTAATCTCGAACCAGACGCGGGTCTCGTGCTGCAAATACATCAGTGTCTCCAGCACCGGTTGCAAATGGGAACCGGTGATATTGCGATAAAAGCGTTCACTGAACGCCTTCAGATCCACATTCGCGGCATCCATGTGTTGGTAGAATTCCACACGCGGCTCCGGGCACATGTAGCCCGCGGTTACCGCCACGGATTTCACGCCCCATGGACGGCAGGCCTGTGCCACGTCAATGGCATATTCATGAAAGATCACCGGATCGTTGTAGGTGAAGGCAATGGATCTGCAACCCAATCGCACCGCGGTCTGGGCCAGTTGCGC
>JAYUHG010000213.1:0-4153 GCA_043767195.1 Gammaproteobacteria bacterium
AGTGCTGGCTTGGCCGGTTTTGAGTCCGGCTGCGGGAACCGGTCGGATTTTTGTCACCAATGAAGGCAGCGACAGCGTTTCCGTGATCAACGGCAAGACACTGGAAGTTGAACAGACCATTACCATCGGCAAACGCCCGCGCGGCATCGGTTTGTCTCCGGACGGCAAGGAACTTTATATCGCCGCCAGTGAAGACAATACCATTGTGGTGGTGGACCCCGGGACTCTGAAGGTGCTGCGTACATTCCCCGCCGGGTCCGACCCGGAGACCTTTGCCGTTCACCCCAATGGACACATTTATATATCCAACGAGGACGACGCCAAGGCCACCGTGTTTGACCCGGCCAGCGGCAAACTAATCGCCGAAATCCCGGTGGGTCTTGAACCCGAGGGCGTCGCCATCTCCCCGGATGGCAGCCGCGTCATTGTCACCAGCGAGTCCACGAACATGCTGCATGTGATCCGGGTCCCGGAACATGACATCGTGGCCAACATTATCGTAGGTGCGCGCCCGCGCGCCGCGGTGTTCACCCGGGACGGAAAATTTGCCTATGCCACTTCCGAGATCAGTGGCGAGGTGAAAAAAGTGGATATGCGCCAGAACAAGGTCGTCGCCGTGGAAAAGATCGCGGACGAAAAAGCCAAGCCCAAAGACGTGATCCTGAGTGCGGATGAAAAAACCCTGTATGTGGCCGGCGGGCGCGCCGATACGGTCATTGTGCTGGATGCGGCCACACTCAAGATCAAGGCCAACATCCCGGTGGGCAAGCGCGTCTGGGGACTGGCGCGCAGTAAAGACGGAGGCCGGATTTACAGCACCGATGGCGCCAGCAACAGCGTGTCCGCCATTGATACCGCCAAGAACGAAGTTATCAAGACCATCCCCGTGGGCGAACTCCCATGGGGCATTGTTATTGATGACTGATGGTCAAATTCCGCCCTGCTCCGCCGCCTCACAATCCACAATCATTTCGCGCGCGGTCTGATAGCGAGCCGCTGGGTCCTTGGCCAGGGCCCGATCAACTATAGGTTGATAGCGGGATAGTTTCAGCGGCAGGCGCGGGGTTTCCGTATGCACATGCTGGTAGATGACTGCCGCGGGCGAATTGGCGGTGAAGGGTTTCTGTCCTGTCAGCAGTTCATAGAGAATGACACCGGCGCTATACAGGTCCGAACGATAGTCCACGCTTCGACCTTCTCCCTGCTCAGGACTCATATAATGTGGCGTACCCAGTATCTGGCCGATAGTAGTCAGGTCCGTGCCACCCTGGATTTTTTTGGATATGCCAAAGTCCGCCAAGGCCATGGTGTCGTCGCCGCGAAACATAATGTTGGCTGGCTTCAGATCCCGATGCACGATGCCAATGCCGTGGATAGCCTCTAATCCATAGGCGATATAACTCATATAGGTGAACGCCACATCCGGCGTCAGCTTGCGCTCCATGCGCTGCTTTAAATCGCCACGCGGGAAAAACTCCATGGCGATGAAGCCAAATTTCCGTGTCAGGCCATGCTCGTAGATGCGCACCACAAATGGGCTGTTAAGGCTCGCAATCATTTCCGCCTCTTGAACGAAACGCTCTATCAAGGTGGCGTCTGTTACCGCGGCAAGATCAAGTGTCTTCAGCACCATTGACAGGCCATCGGTACCGCGCTCCGCCAAAAACACCTGTGACATGGCCCCCTGCCCTATGAGCCGGACAAACCGGTAGTCCTGACCCAGATCCTCACGGGGCGCATTCTGGCGCTCTTGCTGGACGCGCTGAACCAGCAGTCCTGCCTGGCTCATGGATGCCTGCTGCTCGGCCTGTTTTTCCTCCGAGAACTCCGCCGCGGCAACAATCACCTCCCGCAGCCGATTCGGAGTCAGGTCTTTCTTGTTGATGTATTCCGCGGCGCCTAGCTTGACGGCCTTCACGGCGACGTATTCATCACCCTCGGCGGTCAGAATGATGGTTGGCGGGAACCCAGTCTTGCCGCGGTAATCACGCAACCAGATTAAACCGTTTTCAGTCAGGCCCAGTTTATAGTCCAGCAACAACACATCGAACCGCGACCAGTTAAAATCGTCGCCAGGGCGCCCGAGTGCCGGGTCGTACTCCTCCACTTCCGCGCCTTCAATAGCGCGCCCGATCTGTATCCGCAGCAATGCGCGAAAATCAGCGGAGTCGTCAATTACAAGTATTTTCATGTCGTATCGTTACGCCGATTCGGCGCGACGCCTTGCCACTGGAAGTGGTTCATTTCAAAGCGCAGCAGTATAGCAGACGTCCTGACCCACCCTGCCCGTGGCAAACGGTTGCAGGTCCATGACCTGACCCTGGACCCCATCTTCCGGTCGCAGCTCAGTTAAATCTGGCCGCAAAATCTCAATGCCCGCCTGTTTCTGGATCGCTGTGGATACTTCCAGGGCCCGGCCCCGGGCGGTGACCGACTGCGTGACGTGAGATTCTTGTTCCTCGTCATCGTCAGCCGCAACCGTCGCTACCATCGTCAACATGGATAGAAGGGTGAACGCAACTATCCCGGGCTTGTAATCCCGGCGCCGCTCCTTTATTTTCCCCACCCCAGCCCAGCCGACGTACTCGACTGCGCCAACAGGCCATGCCGGATTAGCTCAACTGGTAGAGCACCCGCCTTGTAAGCGGAAGGTTGTGGGTTCAAGTCCCGCATCCGGCACCACACTACATGTAATTCCCGTGCCGTCATACGCGCAGCACATCCTCAAGCCTTGAACCCACTGACTTTATCCGGTTGTGGGCTGACAGCCGCCATCCTTGGCGGCTGCCCTTCGGGCAACGCTACGCGTTGTCCGATTTCGTTCCAGACGAAATCGTCAAGTCCCGCATCCGGCACCACACCACATTTAGATCCCGTGCATCCTCAAGCACCGCGCCTCCCCTTGCATTGAACCCACAGGACGGGAGTGTCGCGTGAGGACAGGACGACCGGAGCGACCGGTATCCAGCCAAACAATTCTGGACCCCGGCATTCGCCAGGGCGACGGTGCGCCATCACTCGCGCCGCTTTTCATAGGCCGCGTTTTGTTCCTTGCTGGCCTCACGCTGGTACTTTTCCTTCCAGGCCGGATAAGGCATGCCATAAATGATCTCCCGGGCCTGCTCGTAATCCATGCTCAGACCACGCTCCTCAGCCGCCGCCCGGTACCACTTGGACAGGCAGTTGCGGCAGAAACCGGCCAGATTCATCAGATCAATATTCTGTACATCCGTGCGCTCGGCCAGGTGTTTTACCAGCCGGCGGAATGCCGCCGCCTGTAACTCAGTTTCGATTTTCTGATCCACATTATTCTCCATTGCGAAATTTGGTCTGGAGTGGAACGGTCACGCTCTCTATTATACGCAGCACCTCCCGCCCACACAGCGCGCAATTCCATGACCTCACAACAACTGCATCGAATCCTAATCGTGGGCGGCGGCGCCGGCGGCCTGGAGTTGGCGACCCGTCTCGGCAACACTTTGGGAAGGCGGAAACGAGCGGAAATCACCCTCATTGACGCCACCCTGACCCACACCTGGAAACCCCTGCTGCACGAGGTGGCCGCCGGCACATTGACTTCCCTGGAGGATGAACTGAGTTATCTGGCCCAAGCCCGTGCCCATCAATTTGAGTTTCGACTCGGTCGCGTGGTCAGTGTTGATCGGTCGGCACGAACGGTGCATACGGAACCCACCCGCGACAGCACTGGCGCGGAATTCGTTCCGGCGCGCAGTTTCCCCTATGACACACTTGTTCTGTCCGTCGGCAGCATCGCCAATGACTTCGGCATTGCCGGGGTCAAGAAGCATTGCCGGCTGCTGGACCGGCGCCAGCAAGCGGATGAATTTCAACAGCACCTGCTGCGCACGCATTACGCCGCGGTCACGCAGAAGGGGCCATTGCGCCCCGGGCAATTACGTATCGCCATTGCCGGTGGCGGCGCCACCGGCGTGGAGCTGGCGGCGGAACTACATCACTGCACACGGGAGTTGATCGGCTATCTGTTCGCCGGTTTCAATCTGGATGAACATAACAAGATCACGATCATAGATGCCGCGGATCGCATCCTGCCCGGACTGCCGGAGAAATTGTCAAAGCAGGTGACGCAGGAACTGCAACGACTCGGCATAGATATCCTCGCCGGCGAACGCAT
>JAYUHG010000214.1:0-9843 GCA_043767195.1 Gammaproteobacteria bacterium
CGCTCCGAGATCGGCAAGATGGAGTTGGACAAGACCTTTGAGTCCCGGGATGAAATCAACCGCCAAATCGTCAGCGTACTGGATGAGGCGGGGCGCAATTGGGGCATCAAGGTGTTGCGCTATGAGATCAAGAGCCTGACACCACCGGAAGCCATCCTGCGCGCCATGCAGCAGCAAATCACCGCGGAACGCGAGAAGCGCGCGCTGATCGCCAAATCTGAGGGCCAGCGTCAGGAAGAGATCAATCTTGCCGATGGACAGAAACAGGCGGCGGTATTGAATTCGGAAGGTGAGAAACAGGCCGCCATCAACCGCGCCCAGGGTGAGGCAAGCGCCATTCGCATGATCGCGGAAGCGACCGCCGCTGGTGTGCAATCCGTGGCAACCGCCATCGGTTCCCCGGGCGGTATGGAAGCAGCCAACTTGAAGGTGGCGGAGCAGTACATCACGGCATTTTCGAATCTGGCGAAACAATCCAACACTCTGATCATTCCCACCAACGCATCTGACGTCGCGGGCTTTATCGCCACGGCCATGTCAGTGCTGCAGAAGACGCGCCCGACTCCAGGAAGCGGGGCTACAACGCAGTAAGAATCTCCCGGACCACGAAGGCTATACGGCGTTTTCCCGCTTCAGTACTTCTGCCAGTTTGGCTTCAGCCGCAAGTCGCGCCCGTTCCGCCTCGCTCTTTTGCTGCAAGGCCTGCTCCAATTGCCGATAGACATTGGCCAATACAACACTAAGCGACCGTGACAATTCATCCATGCTGACGCTTCGATCTTCCATAATGCGCGTCAATTGCCGGATATCCTCAATGCTCGCCGGCAGGACTGATGCCGCGGGCTGCGGCGTTGTGTCACCGGTTCGAGACTTGCGGCGCTCCAGCTCCGCGTGAATTCCATCGCGGATACAACTGACATTGAAGCCCCGTTCCAGCAACAAAAACGCGGCAATGGCGCTGCGCGTGCCATTGTCGCAATACACAATGTAGTGTTTTGCGGGATCCAGGCTGGCTGCGCCTTCGCGTAACAGATGCAACGGCAGATGTAGCGCACCCTTCAAACCTCCCGCGGTCGTCTCAGATTGCAGCCGCACATCCAGCAACACCGCCTGCTCACGCACCAGCTTGCTGACCTGGTCAAATGTCACCATGCGCAGGGTCGGATCGCGAATCAGCCCGAGGAAATCGCCCTTCTTAATCCGCATCAGGCGCCCGCTAGTTATAGCCCGCACAGTTGCATTACGCGGTGACTCGCTCAGCAACGCCTCTTCGCCAAACCCATGCCCCTCGCGCAACTCCGCGAGCGCCACTTCCCTGTTTTTCTTCTTCAGCTTGCGTGAAACCTGGAGTCGGCCAGCCTTAATCAGGTAGTAATAATCCCCTGGTTCGCCCTCGGTAATAATTGTGCTGCCGGCCGCCATTTCTATCTCTTCGAAGACCGACAACACCTTAAGGATGTTCTGGGTTGGAATGCGCGAGAAAATGTGCGATTGCAACAGGCTTGTCATCCAGTCGTAACCCTGCTCAGTTATTTGAACCTGCTCAGAGACACTGGCAACACCGCCAGGAGAATTCCCATGCTGACCGGCGAGCGTGTCATCGAAAACCGGTTTCGGAATGCTCAGAACCTGCACCGCCGACAGTGCTTTGGCCGAATACTGGCGCGGTCTCAAATTGGCGAGCGGATACCGGGCTTCTTCAGTGGCCGCATCCAGCTTGTAGGATTTTTCGTCAATGGACTGGATCTTCAAACGCCCGACCAGCAGGTAGTACACGCGATCATCATTGTCGCCTTGCTCAAACAGATGGGTGCCAATGGCAAACGTCTCCACCGTACCCGCCGCCAGCAATCTCTCCTGCACACCCGGCGCCAGATTGTCAATCGGCATCAAATTGGTGATGATGTACTCACGAAGTTTCTGCGTCATGGACATTGCCGCTCACCCCATTGAGTCCCGGGTCAACCCGCGTTTCGGCTACCGGAACCGTTGAACCCTACCATAGTCAATATCGCGGGGCGGGAATAGAAGCGAATTGCTGTATTGGGAACTACGTCACAAACTGGCGCTTGAGCGGGCTGGGCCTGAATCACTTCACATCCACCTCACCGCGAACGAAGGCGTCACAGCGGGACAGATATTCACTGGTGGTCTTGGGCATTGGTACGCGCGCGGCGGCGATAAAGGTAACAATGTTCTTGCCCCGGTTCAGCAGCCAGCGCGCATTGCGAAAATGCAGGCGCGTAGCGGCATCCATGTTGGCAGGCAACCGGGGCTTGTAAACTTCAATGGCCTCCGCCGCCTCCACAAACCGCGGCCAGACGGAAAAAATCAGCGGATCACTACGGAAGATTTCCGTCTCCGCCCGGGCCGCCACCGCCAATCGCTCAATCAGCATCGCCACACCTTCGAATTCCGGCATCGGCGCGAATATCCCCAACATGCGCCCCGCAATCATATCCAGGTTGTGCATGGACTTGGCGACTTTGGCGTAGCGGCTTTCATAGTATTCGGCCATGGGCACCAGAAACGCCTTTAGCGGTTCCCCCCATAATTCATCAATGCCCTCTTCGCCGCTGTGATGCTTCACCATCTTGCCGAAGGTGGCGGCGTCGCGCAGACATTGCTCACATTCAATCATCACCGGATTGTCGTTCTTTACCACAACCCCATCGTTGGCCAGCTCCGACATCACTGTGAGAATATCTATGGCGCGGTTGAAGAGCGCGCCGGCTACCATGGCGCCATTGACGCGCTTGCGCACCGGGTCGGTTTCCACTTCATAGGCGCTGCGCGCCAGAACCAGCTTTTCCCCAGGGGTATTGATGCCTGGTTCGGTGTGATGGAATACTCGCCGCGCCAGCGAGATCAGCAGTTTGCGCTTGGCGGCGGGCGTGTCTTCAGGTGGGGCGTAATAGCGGATCCAGTAGCCATCAAAGACGATGCGCTCCGCATCACCTTCGTGACGGATGGTACCGTTGCTGATCTGCTCCGATGGGGGCACCAGGATTCCTTAACCGGCGTGATGACCCATGACGGTGCCGGTTATTGGCTCAGGCCGGCAGAGGATGCCAGCCGGCGTCCGCCCACAACGTACCGCTGATGGCGGAATTGGAGATCATGAAACAGATGGCATCGGCGATTTCTTCCGGTTGAATCAATCTGCCCAACTGGGTGGCCGGCAAAATATTGCGATCAATGTAATCGTTACCAAGCGCGCGCACCATAGGCGTATTGGTGAAGCCCGGATGAATCACCCCGCAGCGTACACCATGAAATGTGGATTCCTTGGTCAATGTTGCAGCCGCCCCTTCGATCCCGGCCTTGGACGACGCGTAAGAGATTTGCCCTTTATTACCCTGGGATGATACCGAGCCAATAAAGATGACTGTGCCCTGCTCCTGCTCATCCGGGTGCCATCGCTTCAGACCCCGCCGCGCCCGATCTTCGGCAACCCGCGCCACCAGCTCCATGGACCAATACACCGGGGCGATGAGATTGACTTCCAAAACCTGACGAAACAGCTCCGCCGGATAAATATTCGCCTTGCCGGTTTCCTTGTTAACCTTCACCGCCAGCGAATCACGGGTAACCCCGGCGGCGGGAACACAGATCTGCACCACACCATGGTTCGCGGACATCTCGTCATAAACTTTTGTGCGGAAGGTGTCCTGGGTGACATCGCCACGAAAGGCTATAGCCACGCTTTGATCCACTTCATTGTTAACCTGTGCCGCCGCAACCTCCACCTGATCCGACAGATCCACCATGGCAATCTTTTTCGCGCCACGCCGCGCCAGGTCCAGGCACACTGCCCGACCGATACCGCTGGCAGCGCCAGTAACTACAGCCACTTTGTCTTTAATCTGCATCATGGAAACCCCCGCAAGTGGCGAAATTAGCCAATGGTGATTCTAACCCAATATTGGTGCGCTGCAACATAATTATATCTATATTACTCAATAGATTAGATAAAATATTTTGCAATGCAACATAACTCCTTTTGCGCCATCAAATTGCGCTTGAACAGAATGCAATACTACCCGTGAAACCCGTTTACTACTCCGTGGAAAACACTGCGGATAATAAGCCTGTGCAAACCGCTGCTGACAATAAACAATGGCAAACCCTTTGCCCAGATTCTGAAGAGATAACCCATGCCTGATACCACCGACGATTATCGAAACTCTGTTTCCACTGGCGCCCAGGGTAAATTGCGCCGCCACGCCATTCCACTGGGCGGATTTCTGGTGGAGGCGTTCCATCTTATCGCGCTATTTGTCATCGGCGCGACGACCTTCTGGGCCGCGGGGCATGCTTTTCTCATGGTCATAGCCAAGGGCCATGCAGTCTCCATCGAGGATCTGCTGCTGCTTTTTATTTATCTCGAAATCGGGGCCATGGTGGGGATTTATTTCAATACCAACCATATGCCGGTGCGGTTTTTGATCTACATCGCGATTACCGCGCTGACGCGACACCTGGTGGGTTACGTCAATACCGGGCACAAACCCGATATGGAACTGGTGATAATGACGGGTTCGATCCTGATCCTGTCCGCGGCGGTGCTTGTTCTGCGCTATGCGTCAGCCCGTTTTCCCTCAGCACCAAGCGACGAAGGCGGGGAGCCTGCAAAAGGGGCAGAACCGCATTGACCGCAGGTGTCTGGCGTGACCAGACCCGGACTAACCGGTCCAGCCCAGCCCGGAGGAAACGCAGTTGATGGATAGCAGTAAGGGGATTAAATCGGCGTGATCCTTGCGCTCACGGAAGCGAAGCACGAGCCGGGCCTGGACCAGACCTACTTGCTTCAGTATCTGCCCGCGGCGCTGTAACTTGCGGCTGAATTTGCGGAATCGCTGACCCAGTTTCGCTTCGCCGGTGAGTTCCAACACCTGCCGGCTGGAGAGAATGTACTCGCGCTCCACCATGCCGAATATGCGCTCACGCAATGCCACATCCGGCAACAGTTCCGCATAACCCCGCGCCACGTCCAAATCCACGAAGCACAACGACTTTTCAGCCTCATCAATGACCAATCTGAACAAGCGCGATTCCGCGAACATGCGCTGTAACAACTCGCGCCCGTCGGCGCCGCGTACTTCCACGAAACTGCGCAATGCGGTGCCAAGGCCGTACCAGGCCGGAACATGGTGCCGGTTCTGTGTCCAGGCAAATACCCAGGGAATGGCGCGCAGGTCATGTAATGACTTGGCGCCGAAACGCCGCGCCGGGCGTGAGCCGATATTCAGTTGCGCCAGCTCTTCCACCGGGCTGGCGGCATTGTAGTAGTCCACCAACCCGCCAACTTCCGCCAACCCCCGATAGGAAGTAAAGGCGAGGTTCGACAACGCATCCAGCGCCCCCTGAAATTCCGGATTCGGTTGCAGCTCTTTTTCATCCAGGGATTTCAACGTGTGCGCCAGGACGCTGGCCGCCAACAGTTCCATTTGATATTGCGCCGTGCCCTTGTTGGCGTATTTGGAGGACACTACTTCGCCCTGCTCGGTGATCCGCATGTGGCCATGGATGGAACCCGCTGGCTGCGCGGCGATGGCAAGTCCCGTGGGGGCGCCACCGCGACTCACCGAACCGCCGCGGCCATGGAAAAACGAAATAGGAATTCCGGCGCGTGTGCCAACCCGGGTCAGCGCCGCTTGCGCGCTGTACAACTCCCAGTTTGAGGTGACAAACCCGCCGTCCTTGTTGGAATCCGAATAGCCAATCATCACCTCCTGGGATCCTCCCTGGTATTTCACGGAGCGGCGCAGCACGGGCACTTGCAGCAAATTCTTCATGATCCCCGGCGCCGCCTTCAGATCAGCGATGGTTTCAAACAATGGCACAATGGGCAGCAGGCAATGCTCAATACCCTGGGCATCGGCGAAGTTTCCGGTGTATTTCGCCAGCAGATAGATACCGAGTACATCGGACTCGGAGCGCGTCATGCTGAGTATGAAGTGCCCGACCGCATCCCGATCCAGTTGTGAGCGGCGCGCGGCGATTAGTTGAAACAACCCCAACATGGATTGCGCCTGCTCATCCACCAATTGCAACTCCGGCAGCGCCTCCAGCGGGCGCACCAGTTCCTCTTGCAACCAGTGGCGCCAGGCTTCCGATTCCAGCGCCGGCGGTACCGATCCTGAATTCTGTGCGCGCCAGATGTGTTGCAACGTATGTGTGGTCACCGTGCTGTTCTCGCGCAGATCCAGCCGTACCGTGCAAAAACGAAAGGCTTCCACTTCGCGCCGCAGGGGCGTCACTGCTGAGTGCGCCAGGGACATGCTGTTGGCTTCACGCAGCGCCCGCTCCATGTGGCGCAGGTCCTGGAGGAATTCATCGGCGGTTCGATAACGCGGGCCGGATTTTTCGTCGTCCAGACTGCGACGCAGCTTTTCAATCATGCAACCCACAAACTGGCGGAACAACTCCCCGGGATTGCGCCGGGCCAGCGCCTCACCTTGCGGATGTTCTTTTAACAGGCGCGCCAATTCCCGCTCAAAGAATTCCGGAACCTGGATCGCATGGCGCGAAATGCTGAGATACTGCAACAGTCGCGTCAGGCGCTTCATATAGTGCTGCAACGCCGCGCGCCGGTAACTGCTCAGGGTCTCGTCAGTCACCGCGTTGGTGACAAAGGGATTGCCGTCTCGATCACCACCGATCCAGGAACCGAACTGAAAGAAAGGTGGTATGCGGAAGTCCTGTCCCGGATAGTGTTGTTGCAACGCCCATTCGAGCCGATCCAGCGTCTCCGGTACGCGCTCAAACAATGTTTGTTCGAAGAAATGCAGGCCCCAGGCCACCTCCTGTTGTACTGATGGCTTTTCCAGCCGCAGTTCGCCGGTGAGCCAGAGCAGATCGATCTCGGTGCGCAGCGCCGCCAGAAATTGCTCACGCTCACGCCCGGTCCAGCGCGTGCTTTCCAGTTCGTAGAGCAACACATAAATGCGGCGGTGGATTTCCAGCACTGTGACGCGCTTGGCTTCGGTGGGATGAGCGGTCAGGGTCGGCGTGATGAGCAGGTCATCCAACAGGGATTGGACACGATTCTCCGGGATATTATTGACGCGTGCCTCGGCAAACACATTGGAAAAAGTTCCCGGCACATGCTCCAACCCGAGCACTTTCTCGGTCTGGCGCCGGCGGCGCATGGCGGTGTTTTCTTCCAGGATATTCAGCAACTGAAACCAGATGCCCCAGGCCTGGAGCGTAGCCAGTAATCTGGGATTGTCATCTTCCGGCACATTTTCCGCGTCGGCGACGATGGGAAGAATGGCCGGGTTGCGTATCTCAATCACCGCCAGCCATTGCTGGCGCAGCAGTGCGGTTAACTGGCCGGCATACTCCGCCGCCGCGGCATCCAGATCCGTGGTAGCCGCGGCAACCTCAATTGCGTTCAAGGGATCCACGCTGCGATCATTCACACGACGCGATCACGGGGGGATTTGCCGGCAAAATACAGATTCAGATTTTCCAGTACGCGCATGCCCATGGCGACGCGAGTCTCCATGGAGGCGCTGCCAAGATGAGGCAGCAACACCACATTTTCCATGCCGATGAGATCCGCCGGAACCTTGGGTTCGCCTTCATACACATCGAGTCCGGCGCCAGCAATGGTGCCTTTGCGCAGCGCGTCCACCAGCGCCACCTGATCCACCACGTCCCCACGGGCGGTATTAATGAGATAGGCGCCCGGCTTCATCATGCCGATACGTGAACTGTTCAGCAGATGGCGGGTTTCCTTGCCGCCCGGGCAATGCAACGACACAAAATCCGCCTCGCGCAAAACATCTTCCACCGTTGGCCGGGATTCGGCGCCGAGACTGTTGCAGAATTCCGCCGCTGGCGGATAGGGATCGCTGAAAATGATCTTCATACCAAACCCATGGTGAGCCTTGTGCGCCATGGCGCGGGCAATGCGCCCGAAACCAATCAGGCCCAACACTTTACCCGTCACCTTGGTGCCGATCATGTGGGTAGGCCGCCAGCCGGTCCATTGACCATGGCGCACATGGCGTTCCCCTTCGCCGGCGCGGCGGGCAATCATCAACATCAATGTCATGGCCAGGTCCGCCGTGCAGTCCGTCAGAACATCAGGCGTATTGGTGACCACTAATCCGCGACCCTTGGCGGCTTCCAGATCAATATGATTGAATCCCACACCATAACTGCCGATAACCTTCGCCCGCAGCGGCTCAGCAGACAGTACATCAGCATTGATACTGTCGGATACCGTGGGGCAAAACCCATCACAACGCCCCAGCGCCGCCTTCAATTCCGCCACCATCAAAGGCTTGTCAGTCTGATTCAACTCGACATCAAAATCCTGCTGCAAAGCGGTCTCTACTTGTGCGGGCCATTTGCGGGTGACGATGATTTTAGGTTTGCTCATACCTTCATTCCTTAAAAGACCGTATCTCGTCGTACGTGAAGCGTATCTCGTGGAACTAAATCAAGTCGCCGGGGTTAATCCAACGCTTCACGCTTCATGAAATACGCTTCACATCTTCCCCAGCACCTTCTTAACGGTCTCACCAAACTCCGCAGGGCTCGTGACCACGGCCACGCCGCATTCCTGCAGGATCTCCACTTTTTCCGCGGCACTCTCACCGAATGCGGAAATGATAGCCCCGGCATGACCCATGCGCCGACCTTTGGGCGCAGTTAGACCGGCGATGTAACCAATGACCGGCTTCTTCATATGCTGTTTGTAGAAACGCGCGCCCTCGGCCTCTTGCGGGCCGCCGATCTCGCCAATCATGACGATGGCCTTGGTTTCCGGATCGGCCTCGAAACGGGCCAGGTGATCCATGAAAGAACTGCCATTGATGGGATCGCCGCCGATGCCGATACTGGTTGAGACGCCCATCCCCATTGCCTTCATTTGCGCGGCGGCCTCGTAACCCAGAGTCCCTGAACGGCCGATGACACCGACCACGCCCTCCATGTAAATGTGGCCCGGCATGATGCCCATCATGCACTTGCCCGGACTGATGGTGCCGGCGCAGTTCGGACCGGTGAGGATCATCTTGTCCTCGGCGCGGTAGCGACGCATATATCGTTTGACCCGGATCATGTCGTGGGCCGGGATGCCGTCGGTGATGCAGACACAATATTTAATACCGGCGTCAGCCGCTTCCATGATGCTGTCCGCGGCAAACGGCGGCGGCACGAAGACGATACTGGCATTGGCGCCGGTGGCGGCCACCGCCTGCTTCACGGTATCAAACACTGGCTGCTCAAGATGTTTGCTGCCACCCTTGCCCGGGGTAACGCCGCCGACGATGTTGGTGCCGTATTCGATCATTTCCTTGGAATGAAAGGTACCGATCTGGCCGGTGAATCCCTGCACCAGCACACGCGTAGTCTTATCTATCAAGATTGCCATGGTCTGGTCTCCTTAATTTCCGGACTTTCCGGTGTGCTGCTTCCAGGCGGCAACGGCTTTTTCGGCCACCTCTTTCAGAGAATCCGCCGTAATGATCGGCAGGCCGCTGTCCTTGAGGATCTTGCGCCCCTGCTCAAAATTGGTGCCGGCGAGCCGGACTACCAGGGGGATCTTCATGTCGATCTTGCTGACTGCCTGCACGATGCCCTCGGCCACCCAGTCACAGCGATTAATGCCGGCGAATATGTTCACCAGGATGGTCTCCACGTTTTTGTCGGACAACACCAGGTTGAACGCCTTGGCCACCCGATCCGGCGACGCACCGCCGCCGATGTCGAGAAAATTCGCCGGCTCACCGCCGGCCAATTTGATGATATCCATGGTTGCCATGGCCAATCCCGCCCCATTGATGATGCAGCCGATGTTGCCTTCCAGTCCCACATAGCTCAAAC
>JAYUHG010000215.1:0-4137 GCA_043767195.1 Gammaproteobacteria bacterium
CTATGCGGCGGTCTGACGGCGCTGATCCAGGCCGGATTCGAGACCCTGACCGAAGCCGGCTATTCCCCGGAGATGGCCTATTTCGAATGCCTGCATGAAGTGAAGCTGATTGTGGATCTGATCTACGAAGGCGGTATCGCTAACATGCGCTACTCCATTTCCAACACCGCCGAGTACGGCGACTTCAGTCGCGGCCCGCGGGTTATCGGACCGGAATCCCGGGCCGCCATGAAACAGATTTTGGCCGAGGTCCAGAGCGGCCAATTCGCCAAGGAATTTATTCTGGAAAATCAGGCCGGCACCCCGATGATGAAAGCCCTGCGCCGCACCAGTGCCGAGCACCCCATCGAAAAAGTCGGCGCCCAGTTGCGCGGCATGATGCCCTGGATTGGCCAAAATCGGTTGGTGGACAAGAGTAAAAATTAGTCGGAGGTGTAAATATGAGCAATCGTCGCCGCGGTATCTACCTGCTGCCGAATCTGTTCACTACTGCCGCGTTGTTCTGCGGTTTCTACGCCATTGTTGCCGCCATTCATCACCGCTATGAGCCGGCGGCGGTTGCCCTGTTCGTGGCCATGATCATGGATGGCATGGACGGGCGTGTGGCGCGTCTGACCCACACCACTTCCGATTTTGGCGTCCAATATGACAGCCTCTCCGATTTGATCTCCTTCGGTCTGGCGCCATCGCTGGTGGTGTATCAATGGTCACTGGCGGCCTGGGGCAAACCCGGCTGGCTGGCGGCGTTTATCTATGCGGCGGCCACGGCCCTGCGTCTGGCGCGCTTCAACACCCAGGCAGGCAGCGCCGACAAACGTTATTTCCAGGGCCTGCCCAGTCCGGCGGCGGCGGCGGTCATCGCCGGCATGATCTGGTCCGGAGATTTCCTGGGACTGCGCGACCAGGCCGGAATTATTTTTGTGACCTTCCCGATCACCGTGCTGACCGGGATCCTCATGGTCAGCAACATTCGCTACGAGAGCTTCAAGGATCTGGATCTCCATGGTCGTGTGCCATTTGTAGCGGTCCTGATCGCGGTATTTGTTTTGGTGCTCATCGCCATAGAACCTTCATTGATTCTGTTCGCCATGGCATTGATCTACGCAGTTTCCGGCCCATTGACGACCCTGGTGGCATTGCAACGGCACCGTGCCCGCCTGCGCAAGCAGCCGGACGAGGTCCCGCGTTAAAGTCGCTTTTCAAATGCCGTGCCGGGCCGTTATAGTATTGCCCATGCAAACCGGCGCTTTTCAAGACGTAACCCTCACCGAGCCTGCCCGTCAGGCCCGCGCCGTACTGCTGTGCCTGCTGCTGCCCTGCTAGGGCAAACGCGCGCAATCCCACAATTTTTCGTACCTGATATTCCGCCCCTGAAGCCCGCCAATGCGCGGCGCACTCAGGCTACAATCGCCATAGATTTGGAGTTGCAACCATGACTGATGACCGGTTGATCATTTTTGATACCACGCTTCGGGACGGCGAGCAAAGTCCTGGCGCGTCCATGACCCGTGATGAAAAGGTGCGCATTGCCCGCGCGCTGGAGAAGTTGCGGGTTGATGTCATCGAAGCGGGCTTCCCCATTGCCAGCCCGGGGGATTTTGAATCCGTGCAGGCCGTGGCGCGGGTTATCCGCGACAGCACGGTGTGTGGACTGGCCCGCACCGGCGACAAGGATATTGATGCCGCCGCCGAGGCGCTGAAACCCGCGCCGTCGTTTCGCATCCACACGTTCATTGCCACATCGCCCATTCACATGCAGCGCAAGCTGCGTATGCAACCGGATGATGTGGTGGCCGCCGCGGTGCGCGCCGTGAAGCGCGCGCGCAATTACACCGACAATGTGGAGTTCTCGCCGGAGGACGCCGGTCGTTCCGAGCTGGATTTCCTGTGCCGTATTGTGGAAGCGGTGATTGATGCCGGCGCTACCACCGTCAATATCCCGGACACCGTGGGCTACACCATGCCGCACCAGTTCAGCGAGACCATCCGGCAATTACTGGCGCGGGTGCCCAATGCCGGTAAGGCCATATTCTCCGTACATTGCCACAACGATCTGGGTTTGGCGGTGGCCAACTCGCTCGCGGCGGTATTGACTGGCGCGCGCCAGGTGGAATGCACCATCAATGGCCTGGGTGAGCGGGCCGGCAACGCCGCGCTGGAGGAGATCGTTATGGCCGTGCGTACACGCCGTGATGTGTTTCCCTGCGACACGCGCATTGATGCGCGGGAGATAGTGCATTGCTCGAGGCTGATTTCCAACATCACCGGCTTTCCGGTGCAACCCAACAAAGCTATTGTCGGCGCCAACGCCTTTGCCCATGAGTCCGGCATTCACCAGGACGGTGTCATCAAGAGCCGCGAGACCTATGAAATCATGCGCGCCGAGGATGTGGGCTGGAAGTCCAATCGTCTGGTGTTGGGCAAGCACTCGGGCCGCAATGCCTTTCGCACACGCCTGCAGGAGTTGGGCATGGAGTTCGGCAGCGACGAAGAGTTGAACGCCGCCTTCGCGCGCTTCAAGGATGTGGCCGACAAGAAACACGAAATTTTTGACGAAGATCTGGAGGCCATCGTCGCCGACAGCATGCACCAGTCCGCCAATGACAGGATCAAGCTGGTGACCATGAAAGTGGTCAGCGAAACCGGTGAGACGCCCACGGCGCAGGTCATGCTGATGGTTGATGGCAAAGAGCGGCCCGGCAAGGCTGAGGGCGACGGCGCCGTGGACGCGGTGTTTCGTGCCATCGAGAATGTGGTCGCCAGCGGTTGCCAACTGGTGCTGTACTCGGTGAATAACATCACCGGTGGCACCGATGCCCAGGGCGAGGTCACGGTGCGCGTGGATCGCGCCGGTCGCGTGGTCAATGGTCGTGGTTCCGACACGGACATCATCGCCGCCTCCGCCAAGGCCTACGTCAACGCCATCAACCGCGCCATGGACGCCACGGAGCGCGCCCATCCGCAAGTATGAGCTTGAGTCCACAACAACGGCGTTATCTCAAGCTCATGGACATTGATGTCTATGTGCCGCGCCATGGGATCGCGGCGTCTGAGTCAGCGCCTGTAGCCGAGGCAATCATAGCGTCACCGAAGTTGGTGGACGCCGCGATACCACCATCAGCAGCGCCGGTTATCCCGCAATCAGCGGACGCCGAATGGGAGGACTTACGCCGTCAGGTACCTGCGTGTACCCGCTGTGGGTTGCATAGCGGGCGCACTCAAACTGTATTCGGTGTCGGCAATCCGCGCGCGCAATGGCTGATCATCGGTGAGGCGCCGGGCGCGGAAGAGGACAAGCAGGGCGAACCCTTCGTCGGTCGCGCCGGCCAATTGCTGAATGCCATGCTCGCCGCCATCGGCCTGAAGCGCGAAGAAGTGTTCATCGCCAATATCCTCAAATGCCGGCCGCCGAACAATCGCGATCCGAAGCCCGAGGAAGCCGCCGCCTGCGCGCCGTTCCTGCAGAGGCAGATAGCGCTGATCCAGCCGCGTATCATTCTGGCATTGGGGCGCATTGCCGCGCAGAATTTGCTCAATACGGATACACCCATCGGCAAAATGCGCGGGCAGCGCTACGAATATCCAAATCCGAAAGTGCCTGTGGTCGTCACTTACCATCCAGCCTATCTGCTGCGTTCGCCCACGGAAAAGCGCAAGGCCTGGGAGGATTTGCAAGTGGCCGTGGGCGTCCTACGTGAGCAAACATGAGCGCGGTGCTGAAAAGTGCTCCAGCGGCGCTGCGACCCATGACCGATACGGACCTGGACGATGTGCTGGCCATTGAGCAGCGTGGTTATGAATTTCCCTGGTCGCGCACGATTTTTGAGGATTGCCTGCGCGTGGGTTATTGCTGTTGGGTGTTGGAGTGGGATCGCAGCACTGTCGGCTACGCGGTAATGTCCGTGGCCGCCGGCGAAGCGCATATCCTTAACCTGTGTGTTGATCCGGCGCTGCAAAGAAAGGGCTTGGGCCGGTTTCTTCTGGATCACTTGCTTGACTTGGCGCTCAGCCACCGGGCCACGATGATGTTTCTCGAAGTACGGCCATCCAATCTGGCCGCGCAACGCCTGTACGAGGGCGCCAGCTTCAATGAAGTCGGCGTGCGGCACAACTACTATCCCGCGCGCGTGGCGCGCG
>JAYUHG010000216.1:0-4135 GCA_043767195.1 Gammaproteobacteria bacterium
CGGCGGTCATGGCGGCCCTGTTCGTAACGATTACCCGCCTCCGCCCAAAACTGATCCACGGCCTCGCGCGCCCCGGCCAGTTGAATAATCGTGCAATCCCCGTGCAGGTAATCCAGCAGGCATTCGGTATGTTCGTAAAACAGCGGCAGATAATATTCAACACCCGCGGGGGCATTGCCCAGACTGACCTCGCGATAGACATCGGCGTCGGTAGGATTGCCCTCGAAACGGCTGCGCCAGCGATTGCGAAACCCGGCAATGCCGGTCTCGGTCAACGCCACTTCCCGTGCCGGCATCACCGCGACATCCTGCACATGCGCGCTGGAGCGCTGAGTTTCCGGATCAAAGACGCGGATGCTGTCCACCACATCATCCAGCAGATCAATCCGGTAGGGTTGCGCCGAGCCCATGGGAAAAACATCCAGCAATGATCCACGTACGGCGATCTCGCCGTGGGCCGCCACCTGGGAGACAAAAGCGTAACCGCTGTCCTGCATGCGCTGGCGAAACGCATCCCGGTTCAGAGTTTCTCCGACACGCAACTGGAAACAATGGGCGCGTAAATAAGCCCCGGGCAACAGCCGCTGCATGAGTGTGGCCACGGGAATCACCAGCACACCGCGTTCCAGGTCCGGCAGGCGTTGCAGGGTCAGCAGTCGCTCGGAAACAATGTCCTGGTAGGGGGAGAAGGCGTCGTAGGGCAGGGTTTCCCAGGCCGGGAACGACAACAACGGCAGCGGCTCGGCACCACCGAGATAAAAATTCAACTCATCATCAAATTCCGCGGCCGCGGCGGGATCCGCTGCCAGGACAATAACCGGGTGCGGCAGACGCGCCGCGGCAGCGGTCACCGCCAGCGCCACGCTGCTGCCATGCAGTCCGTGCCAGAAGCTGCGCTCTCCAGACCGGGTTGGCAATGCCGGTGCGAGTGGACTAACTCCCGGCGATTCGGGGATAACTATGGGTTGGTTCACACAGGACGTGGATTAACCGGCAACAGGTCGCACTGCAGCCAGATCGGACTCAATTGCCGCCAGTGCCTGTATCGGGTCCGGCGCCTGGGTGATTGGCCGGCCAATGACCAGATAACTGCTGCCATCGCGCACAGCTTCCGCGGGTGTGGCGGTGCGCTGTTGATCGTCCGCGGGCTGACCGGGTGCGCGGATCCCCGGTGTCACCAATAGGAAATCCCCGCCCAATTGCCGACGTAACATCGCTGACTCGCGCGCTGAACACACCACACCATCCAGACCTTCGCCGGCTGCGAGTCCCGCCAACCGCTGCACCTGGCCCGTGAGTGTCGTGGCGGTGACACCAACTTGCGCCAGATCCGGCTCCGTCATACTGGTAAGCACGGTCACGGCGATCAGTTTTGGTCGCGACGCATAGGATTGCAATGCGGTACGCGCGGCTTGCAACATGCGCGCTCCGCCGGACGCATGAACATTGATCATCCAGACGCCGAGATCGGCCGCGGCCGCGCAGGCACCGGCCACGGTATTCGGGATATCGTGAAATTTTAGATCCAGAAACACACCAAAACCACGGCTCTGGATGGCGCGCACTAATTCGGGGCCGGCGGCCGTGAATAATTCCTTCCCGACCTTGATACGGCACCGATGTGGATCCAGCCGGTCAACCAGGGCCAGCGCCGGGGCTGCCGCCGGAAAATCGCACGCAACTATGATCCTGGGATCAGTCAAGCTCCACTCCATGAACGGGCTTGACCGTGTTCCAGTGTTTGCAACTGGGGCACTGCCAGTGCAACAGCCGGGCGGCGAAACCGCAGTGGGTACAACGATAAATGGGCTGGTTCTTTACCATGCGCGCGGCGGCATCCCGCACCACCGACAGATTGCTCCGTACCGGATCGCCAACGCGGCGCATAATCAGTTCCAGCAACTGATTCATGCCAGGCACGGACGGACGCATGGACAATTCAGCGGCCAGATAATTCATGGCGGCCTCATCACCGCTGCGTGCGGAAACCAGATCGGCGTGCAACAACTGCGCCTTGATGCCGCCATGACGCTGGACGACTCCGGACATGAATTCATGGAAAGCGGCGTCGCTACTCAAGGCTGCGTGGCAACGCTGCAACGGAATGATGGCTTCCGGCAGATAGTCCGCATCCTGTTGCTCGACGCGCTGGTACACATCAATCGCACGGCCTGGGTTGCCGGAGTCTTCTTCCATACCGGCCTCGAACAGCGTGGCGCGCACGCATTTCGGGTCTATATCCAACGCCGTCTGAATCCACTTGCGCGCATCCTCCGGGCGGCGCCCGCGCAAACACTCATCCGCCAATTCGCAATAAAAGTGCGCCAGCACGGGACCCAGGTTGGCAACTCCTACGGACTGCAACTGCCGGGCCACGGCAATGGCGTTGTGCCATTCGTGTTCCTGCTGGTATATGTCAATCAGGTACTCCAGTGACTGGCGCACATGGGAGCCTGTGTCCACCAGCTCCCGAAACAGACCTTCCGCGCGATCCAGCAGGCCGGAGCGCATGTAATCCATACCCAGTTCCAGCATCGCCAACATGCGCTGCTCCCGGGTCAGTGATGACCGCGCCATCAGATTTTGGTGAATACGGATGGCGCGGTCTACCTCCCCCCGGCGGCGAAACAGGTTGCCGAGGGCCAGATGGGTTTCCACCGTGTCGCCGTCCACTTCAGCCATGCGCACAAATACCTCAATGGCCTTGTCCGGCTGTTCATTGAGCAGATAATTCAGACCGCGAAAATACTCTGGAGGAACCCGGGAGGAATTTAGCTGGTGCGTACCGGTCTGGGTTCGCCTTGCCGCCAGCCAGCCAGAGTATGCGGCAATGGGTAACAGCAACCACAGCAGAGGCAGCCAACCCGCCTCCTGCATCACCCGCCGCCCCCAGACGCCGGTGGCGTCTGCTTATCCCTGGGCTCGTGCTGCAACAGTCGCCGCCGCAGACGGGTAATCTGCATCCTGCTGCTGATCATGGCCGGCAAACAGGCCAGCAGGCCCAGTATTACGCCTAACGCCAGCGTGATCAGTATCCAGACCGAGAATGGCAGCGCGATGACTCCGGAATAGAAATCCAGTGTGACCAAATCGTCATTACGCATATGGAAGGCGATGCCCGCGAGCAGCACCAGCAGAATGAACACTAATTGGACAATTCGCGACATCAGGATCGAGCTTTCTTTGTCAGGGTTTGCGCATCATTGTCATTAACCATAAACAGCCATCCTGACCGTTTATGGATGCGGGAATGAAAAATGGGTAAACCGGCAATCCAACCCGGACATCCGCCGGCACAGGTCCGGACGGCGCGGCATGGCTTCAGTCGTCGTCCAGTGTTGAGGGTGCCGGTGCCGGTGTATGCGCCCGCGCCTCGTCAACCCGCTCACGCAACTGCTTGCCGGGTTTGAAATGGGGAACATGTTTAGCCGGCAACGAAACCGGTTCGCCTGATTTTGGATTGCGACCCACGCGCGGCGGGCGGTAATGGAGTGAGAAGCTGCCGAAGCCGCGGATCTCGATCCGCTCCCCGGTGGCTAGCGTCTGCGCCATGTATTCAAGCACGGTCTTCACCGCCAGCTCGACATCCTTGTAGGCGAGTTGAGCCTGTCGTCGCGCCAGGAACTCAATCAACTCCGACTTGGTCATGCTTGCACTATCTTGAGGTTCCACGCTGCCCACCCTGTGCTTGCGGCGTCACACGGCAGGCCCCCCTGCCATGTGTTTTCCGTACGCCGATGTTAATTAATCTCTGACCTTGTTCTTTGAACTTGTGCAGAGGATTCTTAACCGTTATCCAGGTGCTCCTTAAGAATGTCACCGAGTTTCGCCCCGGTACCACTGTCCTGGCCGTAATCACGCACCGCCGCGGATTCCTCTTCGGACTCTTTGGCGCGCACGGACACCGCGATGGTGCGTTTCTTGCGATCCACCGCGGTGATCTTTACTTCCAGCTCATCGCCCACTTTGACCAGCATATTCGCGTCTTCCACGCTCTTGTCCATGGACAGCTCGGAAACCTTTATCTGACCCTCAACCCCGTCCGCCAGCAGCACCGTGGCGCCCTTGGGTTCGACATTGGTGATCTTGCCCTTGACGATAGCGCCCTTGGGGTTGTCCGCCACGTAGCTGGAAA
>JAYUHG010000217.1:0-9808 GCA_043767195.1 Gammaproteobacteria bacterium
TCGGTTTCCTTGTAGCGCCGCGCCAGATTGGGGATCACGCCTTCAAACACATGACTGCGACGGACGCTGCCGCGCTTCTCCTGCATATATTCAAACGCAATCTCTTCCTCACCACTGCCATGAAGGATGATGTCCTGGAGCTTGCGCGACAGCTTGTTGAACGGCGTATCCACATCAAACTTGTAATGCCGCGCCAGGGAGCGGATGAGATTGAAATAATAGGCATTGCGCCGATCCCAGCCGCGCACTGCGCCGCCAGGCAGGCTGAGTTCCGGATGCTGAACAATGCGCGCCGGGTCAAAAAACTGGATCACGCCCAGGCCATCGCAGCGACCGCAGGCACCGGCTGGGTTATTAAAGGAGAATAACCGCGGCTCCAGCTCACTAATGCTGTAGCCGCAACTTGGGCAGGCAAAACGGGCCGAGAATACTACTTCCGCGCCGGCGTTTTCCTCCAATGAGGCAATCACCGCCAGCCCTTCGGACAGCCGCAGCGCGGTTTCCAGGGATTCACTCAGGCGCAGCGCCATATCCGGGCGCACCTTGAATCTATCCACTACCACTTCAATGGTGTGTTTGCGGCGCAGGCTCAATTCCGGCACCTGGTCCAGTTCCATGAGCTTGCCGTTGACGCGGACGCGGATAAAACCCTCAGCCCGCAACCGATCCAGCAATTGCAGATGTTCGCCCTTGCGGTCCGCCACCACCGGCGCCAGCAACATCAGTTTTTCATCCTGGGGCCGGGCCATGACCTGATCCACCATTTGACTGACGGTTTGCGCCGCCAGGGGAGTGTTGTGCTCCGGGCAGCGCGGGCTGCCGACCCGGGCATAGAGCAGGCGCAGGTAATCGTAGATCTCGGTAATCGTGCCCACAGTGGAACGCGGATTGTGGGAGGTGGATTTCTGCTCAATGGAAATGGCCGGAGACAGGCCCTCGATGTGATCCACATCGGGCTTTTCCATCACCGATAGAAATTGCCGGGCATAGGCGGACAGGGACTCCACATAGCGCCGCTGACCGTCGGCGTAAATGGTGTCAAAAGCCAGGGAGGACTTACCCGAGCCGGACAACCCGGTCATGACGATGAGCTTGTCCCGGGGAATATCCAGGTCAATATTCTTCAGATTGTGGGTGCGAGCACCACGAATGCGAATGCTGTCCAAGTGTCGGTTTCTCGTGTCGCGGGTACGAAATGGAACTGGTAATATTAACAAATCGCGGCGTCACGGGTGTTGCAATTAAACCGCGAGAGGAGCGGGACAGAATCCCGCGATCATGGAAGAATCACGGCCACAAAGGCCGTCGGCATACAGGAGAGAACATCATGGCAAGAGGCGTCAATAAAGTCATTCTTATCGGCAACCTGGGTAATGATCCGGAAGTGCGTTATACGGCGGGTGGTGCCGCGGTAGCCAACGTCAGTATCGCCACCACCGAGTCCTGGAAGGACAAGGAATCCGGCGAACAGCAGGAAAAGACCGAGTGGCACCGGGTGGTATTTTTCAACCGCCTGGCGGAGATCGTGGCCGAATACCTGAAAAAGGGCTCACAGATCTACGTGGAAGGCCGGCTACAAACCCGCAAATGGCAGGACAAGGAAGGTAACGACAAATACTCCACGGAGATCGTCGCCAATGAGATGCAAATGCTGGGCGGTCGCGGTGGCGGTGGTGGTGGGAGCAGCTCCAGCTCGGAGGGCGGTGGCAAATCCGCACCAGCTTCTGAATCCCGCGGCAAGGACAAGGATAAGAGCAAGTCCAAGGCCGATGACGAGTTCGTGGACGACGATATTCCGTTTTAATTTCGGAGGGGACAGATGCAAATCTGTCCCCTCTTCCTTATTTTTGCACTTTCCCGGGGCACCCCCTTTCCCAACCATGACCATCGTGACTCAATTTGATCTACTGAAAATGCGACGCACCAAGATCGTAGCTACGGTCGGCCCGGCGTCCAATAGCCCCGCGGTCCTGGGGCAACTGATGGACGCCGGGGTCAATGTCTTTCGCTTGAATATGTCCCATGGTGATCACGACTTCCACACCAGCGTGTATGGCCACATTCGTACACTGGCGGAAAGCAAGGGGCTGTCCATCGCCATTCTCGCCGATCTGTGCGGTCCCAAAATCCGGGTTGGAAAATTTCCGGATGGTCAGATCATGCTGGAAGCGGACGCGCCAGTGACGATCACAACCCGCGATGTCATCGGCCATGGCGGCCTGATCCCTTCCCAGTACGCCGCGCTGGCCGACGATGTTAATGCCGGTGATCGCATTCTGTTGAACGACGGCGCGCTGGAACTGAAGGTCAAGGCGGTACAGGGCACGGAAATACACTGCAAAGTCGTGCATGGCGGGATACTCAAGGACAAAAAGGGCATCAACCTTCCGGGCGTGAAAGTGTCCGCGCCGTCACTTACTGAGAAGGACCGCGAAGACGCGGTGTTTGCGCTGGAACTGGGTGTGGATTTCCTGGCGCTGTCATTCGTCCGCCGCGCGGCGGATATCATGGAATTGCGGGAACTAATCTGGGAGCACGAGGGCAGTGCCGCCATCATTGCCAAAATTGAGAAACCCGAGGCGCTCACGGAAATCACCCGTATTCTGGATGTGGCAGACGGGATCATGGTGGCACGTGGCGATTTGGGCGTGGAATTGCCGCCGGAACAGGTTCCGGTGGCGCAAAGCCAATTGATTGAAATGGCCCGCGCCAAATTCAAACCGGTAATCGTCGCCACCCAGATGCTGGAATCCATGGTTGACAATGCGCGGCCCACACGCGCCGAGGTCACGGATATTGCATATGCCGTGACCCTGGGCACGGATGCGGTCATGTTATCGGCGGAGACTGCCTCCGGCGCCTTTCCCGTTGCCGCAGTACAGATGATGGACCGCATCGCACGGCAGACGGAATCCTATCTATGGAGCAGCGGCCATTATGGGTCGCTCAACACCCGCAATCTGACGCCACCGCTGCCCATCTGGAATGTGATGGCCAATGCCACGTCGCATATGTCCAAGGACCTGATGGCCCGCGCCGTGCTGGTCATCTCCCAAAGCGGCATGTCTGCCTCCACGGTGTGTTCGGCGCGCCCGGCGGCGCCCGTGGTGGGCATCACCCGCAGTCCCGAAGCCTGCCGGCGCATGGCAGTAATGTGGAGTGTGATTCCGGTAATGGCGCCGGAAGCGGGGATCAAGAATCCCAATGCCCTGGCGCGGCGCGTGGCCCTGGAACTTGGTCTGGCCGAGAAGGGACAATACGTGCTGCTGGTGCGCGGCTTCAGCAGCAATCCCGAATTGAATACGCCGTCGGTGACGGCGCTGGTAGTGTAGTTGCGCCAGCGGCGGTAACTGGTTGCGCGGTGTTGACGCGGGATCCACGGCGATACCGATCCTACTTCCCCGGCGTTGCGCTCATTACGCCAACCAAGACACCCTAGGTCAGTCTTGCCACAAGCTCCGCCGCGCCGACTGGCGCGCCGCTGTCAATCTTCAGCGAAAATCTCTCCCGGCTCTCCGGTTCCCGCGTCAGCTTGCATTCACGCCCTGGATAGAGTTTTCCAAGCAGGATTTTTATCGCTGGCAGGATGGTCTTCTCAGTCGTCTCCGTATTGGGCGCTTCCAGCCGATCATTTGCGAACAATTCCAGCTCGCCGGCATTGAAGCTCAGCTTGCCGGCGAACCGCGACTCTTGCTCCAATAAATCGCAGGCCTGTAACGTCAGACGACATACCGTGGCCAGACGTTCTGTCAGGTCGCCCGGCAACGCATGCTTGCTGTAGTAGCTCAAACCGCGCCGACCGCCGATCTCATCCACGGAATAATTGCCCGCGTGAGCCACCAGCAGGATGCCCGGACCGTGATGCACATGGCTGTAGTCCGCCACGTCAATGAGTATGCCCGGCAGTGTGTGCGCCTGGATCCATTGATGGAATACCTGGATGAAGTCCAGAGACGGCAGGGTCGCGCCGTCCTGTATTGGCACCTTGATGCCAATTCGGTGTAGTTCCATGATGAGCCTTTACGCTTCCGCGGATTCGGTTGCGACCGGCTTTTCACCGGGCAGCGGTACGCGTGTCTGGATGATGCGCAAATTACAGGCATGGGCTGCTTCAATGAACAACTGTGTCTCCTCCAGCAACAAGCGCGTCCGATCCGAACCAGGGCGCCGCTCATTGTCGGCATGGCGCTGGAACAGATATTCGGAGAACTTTCCGCCTGCGAACCGATCCTGAAACAGACCGGATTCCACCATGCGCGTTTTGAACTCATGCACGATTTGATCGGCGTTGTCGCTGATGTCGTTGAACAGGGTACGCACCAAACCTTTGGCCGCCGTCAACATGGCCCGATAGGCGGACTGATCGGCTTTTTCGAACTCGCCTTCGTCATAGTGCAATTGCGCCTCGAAATACAAGCGCTCGGCGGCCTGCAGATCGAAATCCACCAGGGACACCACTTCACCGGCGCACTCACCGATGCCGATGTCATTAAGCGAGAATTCCCGCGGATCGCGCCAATCGGAATAATAGGACCGGTCCAGCTCATAGGGCGGGATCACCGAGAGCCGATCAATCATGCTCTTCAATTCCTTCTTGCCCACGCGCTGGACAAAATCCCGGAAGCCCTCGCCCTGCTGACGGTCACTCAGGTATTTCTTCGTAAGCTGATCCACCAAATCGGGAATGCGCTTGGAGGGCACCACGCCAATGGCCAGACCATAGGCACCGCCGTTTTCCTGCCACTTGCCGCCCAGCACGACGCGGAAATGGGGCACCGTGCGGGTGCCGGACTTGCGGCTGACACCATAGAAGCCCAAATCCGCCAGATGCTGCTGACTGCAGGAGTTGAAACAGCCGCTGACCTTGATGCGCAGATCTTTCACCGACTGATCCAGGCTGGCGAACTGGCTGGCCAGGCGTTGCTTCAACTCCCCGGCCAGGCCGCGGGATGAGGCAATGCCCAGCTTGCAAGTATCCGTGCCCGGACAGGAGGTCACATCCACGATGGTGCCAGCGCCGGGTTGAGCCAGTCCGGCGGCCTTCAGATCCTGATACAACGCCGCCACATCGGCGGCCGGTACCCAGCGCAGCACAATGTTTTGTTCCACCGTAGTGCGCACGGCCTCACCCACATAACGCCGGGCGATGTCCGCCAGTTGACGCATCTGCCAGGAAGTCAGATCCCCCAACGGCAAGGCTATGGTGGCCACCACGTAACCGGGCTGGCGTTGAGGATAAATATTCGTGGCGCGCCAAGCCTCGAAATCGGCGTCACCAATTCCCGCTGTGGTAGTGGACGCGGGCCGCACGGGAACTTCTTTATATCCGGGCAGTTTCTTCAGCCAATCGGTCCAGGCCGGATCGGGTGTCAACACGGTGCGCTCATCGCGCACCTTTTGCCGGAACTCATCAATGCCCAACTTATCCACCAGAAACTTGATGCGCGCCCGATTGCGATTGCGCTTCTCACCCAGACGGGCATACACACGGGCCACAGCTTGGGACAGGGGCAGGATCTCTTCTTCCGGAACGAACTCCTCCAGCACCTTGGCCACGTAGGGCACAGCGCCCAAACCCCCGCCCACAAACACTTCAAAGCCACGCACAGTCTTGCCGTCAATCTGGCGCAGGTTGGCAATGAAACCCAAATCATGAATGGTCACCAATGCGCAGGCATTGTCCCGGCAACCGGAGAAGGCAATCTTGAATTTACGTCCGAAATCCTGCACATCGGGGTGTCCCAACAAAAAGCGGAACGCGGCGTCGGCATAGGGCGTTACATCAAAGGCCTCTTCGCGGCAGACACCGGCGATGGGGCAACCGGTAACATTGCGCACCGAGTTGCCGCAGGCTTCGCGGGTGGTGATATCTACCGCGGCCAGCCGGCGCATCAAATCCGGAGTGTCCTCGATATGCACATAGTGCAACTGGATGTCCTGACGCGTGGTGATGTGACAGATGGCGTCGGAATATTCCTCGGCCGTATCCGCCAACACTTCCATCTGTGCCGGGGTCATGCCGCCGTAGGGGATCTTGATGCGCACCATGCCCGGGGCATCCCAGACGGTGTCCGGGCCTTTGAACATATTCTGCGCGAATTCCAATGTGCGCTGGGCAGCGCCATCATGGCGTTGACCGTTGTCATAGCGCTGGCCATAGACACCGCGACGCAGGCGCGTTTCGGCAAACAGCTTGTCGTCCACCTTGCCCTGCTTTTTCAGGTGGATTTGCGTCTCAAACACGTCCGCCTCTTCCGCCCAGGCGGCTGGCATCTTGTCAGCGAGTGCTTTCTTCCAGGTATTCATACGTATGCTCCCAGGCCTTACCCCTTCTTTCCAAGGGGCGCACACGTTAGCAGGGTCGGCTTATTCTTAGAAGCGTGGATAGCAAATATTGATATAACTGATTTGAATACGTGGGGTCAGGCGTCGTCCACGGGCGGGTGAAACATATCCATCAGGGCCTTTTGGGTGCGCGCTGGCACGAACTCGTAGTGGCTGAACGCCATGGAGAATGAGCCGGCGCCCCCGGTCAGGGCTTTCAATTTGGACTGGTAGCCCTCGATTTCACTCAGCGGCACCTGACAACTGATGGTAGTCATGGCCCCGGGCAAGGCCTCGGTACTGCTGATGCGGCCCCGCTTGCCGGACAGATCCGCGGTCACGTCCCCCACGGCTCCGTTGGGCGTGATGACCTGAATCTCCACCATGGGCTCCAGCACCGCTGGCCTGGCTTTGCTGAATGCGTCCAAAAATGCCTTACGTCCGGCGCTGACAAAGGCCACTTCCTTGGAATCCACCGGGTGATACTTGCCGTCATGGACGGTGACGCGAATGTCCTGCATGGCATAACCGGCAATGGCGCCGTGCTCATAGGCCTGACGCACACCCTTCTCCACCGCCGGGATGAATTGCCGCGGGATAACGCCACCGACTACCGCGTCAACAAATTCGAATCCAGAGCCCCGCGGCAATGGCTCCACGCGCAGAAATACATCCCCGAACTGCCCGGCGCCACCGGTTTGTTTCTTATGGCGGAAATGTCCTTCCGCCGCGCCGGTAATCGTCTCGCGATAGGGAATGCGTGGTGGTCGTGTACCGACATCGGCGTGATAACGATCTCGCAAACGCTCCAGGATGATACGCAGGTGCAATTCTCCCTGCCCGCGGATCACGGTTTCATTCAGGTTGGCGTTGTGCTCCACGCGCACACTGGGGTCTTCCGCCTGCAACTTGTGCAAGGCATCGGAAATTTTCTGCTCGTCACCGCGGCTCTTCGCCTCAATGGCGAGCCCCAACATGGGTTCCGGCAACGGCATGGAACGCAGATGCAGGTGGTCCTCATCGTGGGAATCATGCAGTACGGCGTCGAAATGGATCTCATCCACCTTCGCCACGGCGCAGATGTCACCGGGGATGCCCCGGGGGATTTCCCGGTGATCCTTGCCCTGCAATTTGAGCAGGTGACTGACCTTGAAAGGTTTGCGGGCATCGCCCACAAATAACTGAATATCCTTGCGGATGGTGCCCTGGTGGATGCGAAAAATGCCCAGGCGCCCGATAAACGGATCAATGCTGACCTTGAACACATGCGCCAGGGCATGCTGCTTCGGGCCCGGGATGATGATCACCGGCTGCGCGGCAGCCCCCTCGCCTTTCAGAAACTGCGGCGGATTGCCCTCCAGGGGATTCGGCATCAGACGCGCAAAGATCTCCAGCAATTCATCCACCCCGGCCCCGGTTTGCGCCGAGACAAAACACACCGGCACCAGATGGTCCTCGCGCAGGGCGCGCTCGAACGGCCCATGCAACTGCTCCGGACTCACCTCCTGTCCCTGCTCCAGGTATTGCTCCATGAGTTTTTCATCCAGTTCCACCACCTGATCAATGATGCGGGTGTGGGCTTCCGTCACGGACATGAAGTCCGTGGCCTTGCCGCTATTTTGGAAGAAACAATCCACCACTTCAGCGCCATTGCCCGCCGGCAGGTTTATGGGCAGGCATTCCGGGCCAAAGGTGCGCTGGATCTTTTCCAGCAACCCCTGCAACTGCCCGGGGTCCGTGTCAATCTTGTTGATGATGATCAGCCGGTCCAGCTTGCGATCCTTCGCCACTTCCATCATGCGCAGGGTGACCCGATCAATACCGCTGCCTGCGCTAATCACCACGGCACAAGTCTCCACGGCGGGGAGCACGGCCAGTGAACGGCCAAGAAAATCCGGGTAGCCGGGGGTATCTATAAGATTAATGTGCCCGCCGTGGTAATCCAGGCTGACAATGGCGCAATCGAGGGAATGTTTGTGGGCTTTTTCCTGAGAATCGAAATCGCAGACCGTGGTGCCTTGGGCCACCGTGCCCTTCTGCTGGATAACGCCGGCGCGATGCAGCAACGCCTCCACCAATGTGGTCTTGCCCGCCCCCGCCTGGCCCACTAACGCAATATTGCGGATATCTTCCGTGCTGTAGGCGGCCATCTGCCCCTCTTCTTTTGGAATCGGGGTCAGCGCGTAATTTCAGCAATACCGCTGCCCCCTGATTCAGAGGATACCGGAATTTGGGGTGTCAGGCGTTAGCGTAACGGGCGAGTAAGGTGCGACCGCGGCGGGTTAAATACCCCTCCGCATCCACAAATCCGCCGCGGGTGGCCATTTCCAGCAATGTGGAGGGTAAGTGGCGTGACAAATACACCATGCCATCGCCAAATCGTGATTGCAGCAGCGCGGCAATCTGACTTTCTTCAATCTCGGGGAGCTGGGCTGATTGCGCGGACTTTGGGGATGGTAATGCAGTTTCCATAGCTTGATTCACTTCATCCCCTTTGTGAGGGGCACTCCAACTTGGTTTGCTTAATCAAAGGGTTATGCTACTTAATTACGAACTCATGTCAATCTGATCTTGCGACGCACAAAATCGGACCTGTTATTCAGACCACGAAATCAGGCGCGGGTTCTGGGTAATCAGCCGGGACGGTGCGGGCGGGCGAGATATTCCTTTGACTGCATCTCCACCAGACGACTGGCGGTGCGCTGGAAAGCAGCAGCATGGCGATCCCCGGAATATAGGGCGTCCACCGCTACGGCGGCGCTGGCCAACAGGCGCACGTTACGATCATAGAGTTCATCCACCAGGTTAATCAGGCGCAGCGCGGCATCGTTATCCGTGGCACCCAATTGCGGGATGTCGCTCACCAGCACGGTCTGAAACTGGCGCGCGATCTCGATGTAATCCGCCGCCGAGCGCGGCCCCTGGCACAGATCCGGGAATTTGAACCACACCACACTGTCGGCCCGCCGTACCACCGGAATGCGCCGGCCTTCTATCTCCACGGTGACATTGCGGCTGCCGGACTCCGGCGAAAGATGGTCAAAATGACCATGCAGCGCCGTATCGGTGGCAGCCGTCGCCGGGCAGTAAAACACCTGGGCCTGATCCAGATAGCGCATGCGGTAATCCACACCGCCGTCCACGCAGAATATTTGTGTGTGCCGGTGCAGCAAATCAATGGCCGGCAGAAAGCGCTCCCGCTGCAATCCCTCTTTATACAAATCATCGGGATGGGTGTTGGATGTGGCGACCAGGGTAACGCCACGCCGAAACAACACCTCCAGCAGCCGGCCCAGCAACATGGCATCGGTGATGTCGGACACATGAAACTCGTCGAAACAAATTACCGTGGCGCGCGCGGCAAAGCGATCCGCCACTACTTGCAGCGGATCGCGACGCCCCTTCACTTCCCCCAACTCCTGATGCACATGCCCCATGAAGCGGTGGAAATGCATGCGCAGCTTCGTCTCAAACGGCAAACAAT
>JAYUHG010000218.1:0-1692 GCA_043767195.1 Gammaproteobacteria bacterium
AGGCGGCGGCGGGGGCGACGGAGTATTAGCCGCCGGGCCAGCCGCTGAAACATGCATGCCCCCCGGCACCGGCACCTGATGCCCCTGGGCGTACATGCATTGCACATAGGCCACGTCGTAGCGTTCCTGCATCTGACTGGCGGCAGCGCCATAGGCCTCCACGCCGCTGGCACCACCGACCAATAAGCCCGTCCCCGCACCCACCGCGGCACCACCAGCGGGATCACCCGTGGCGGCGCCGATCAATGCCCCAGCCGCGGCACCCACTGCCGCGCCCGTGACGGCACTGTTCATCGCACTGTCCGCGGCGGCCTGTGCCGGTGTCTTGTGGCCGATGGTCTGCATGGCGTATTGCTGGCACATGCCATCATCGTGGCGAAATTGATTGAAGTTGCTGTTGCTGCCCGGTAGCACCATGACCGCGGGACCGCTGGGCGGAACCGTGGCGCAGGCACCGAGGCCAAGGACCAGCCCAAGTACCACAAAACCTTTTGGCAGCATCATTAGCGTGTCACCTGCGGTGAGGTTTGCGGCACCACTTGCAACCACGCACTGGTACAGCTTTGCGCATAGGGGTAGTAGGTCCGGCTGTCCGGGCAGTAATACCAGAAATTGGATGACGCCGGCGCCGCGGTCGGGGCCTCGCGCTGCACATACACCTGCGGTTGGCGTTCGATCACCACTTGCGTGACCGGGTAGGGAGCGCGGTAATAATCCACCCGTGGCCAAATCAGCGGTACGCCGACATGGAAATCGAAATACGAACGCCCACTGTGATGCCCACCATGACCGTAACCGTGCCCGTATCCATAGCCGCCGTGGCGGCTGTAGCCGTGGTATCCGCCATTGCCATGACCGTCTCGGGCGAAAGTTTGAGCAGCAAAGATCAGCGCAGCCACACCCAGGAACAGTACGATAATGTTTTTCATGCCATGCCTCCGAAGAATGTATGAACTTGGACTGCCAAGGGTCGGAGATGTTCATTGTGTTCTGAATTCAACCAAATTCGTGGTGTTCGCCCTGATATTAGCAATAGCAACATCGGCATGCTCGGATCCAGAGGGTATAAAATGAGCATTCCGGGGATAAACTGATACACCATGTTGAAGCGTCGCTCATTAATATCTGCCGGCGCAATGGCCGGTGTGGGGTTGCTGTGGCGCAGTGTTGCCGCCACGACGGCGGGGATGCCCATATTACGGGCCATCCCCAAATCCGGAGAATTGCTGCCGGCCATCGGCATGGGATCCTGGATTACTTTTCAGGTGGGCGATAACCCGGTGGAGTTGGCCGTGCGCCGCGAAATTCTGCGCACTTTTTTCACCAATGCCGGCGCCGTCCTGGATTCCTCACCCATGTACGGTCGCGCCGAGGCGGTGCTGGGCCAGTGCATTCAGCAGTTGGGATCTGGAGTTAAACCCTTTCGCGCTACCAAGGTGTGGATATTAGGGCGCCAGTTCGGTATCAATCAGATGGAGCACTCAGAAAACCTGTGGGGTCACGGCGGATTTGATCTCATGCAGGTGCATAACCTGCTGGACTGGGATACGCACTTGCCCACGTTGCAGGCATGGAAACGGGCGGGACGCATTCGCTATGTTGGGGTCACCACCTCCCATGGCCGCCGACATGCGGAACTGGAGGAGATCATGGGCACCCAGGACCTGGATTTTGTGCAGTTCACCTACAATT
>JAYUHG010000219.1:0-4112 GCA_043767195.1 Gammaproteobacteria bacterium
CCAATGACGGTTTTGATCCCAACTGGCTTACCCCCCACTTCACGCACATGCTGAATGGTGTCCAGCAGGTCGTCGTTGCATTCCACTTCCACATGCCGATTCGGGCTGATGGAGTCCTGGCCTGGCGGGATACCCCGAATCATGGCGATCTCCTCGGTGACCTTGGCCGCGGGTAGTATTCCACCCTTGCCGGGCTTGGCACCCTGACTGAGCTTGATCTCAATCATGCGCACTTGCTCGTGCCCCGCTACCTCAGCCAACTTGCCGTCATCCAGGTTGCCTTTCAAATCACGGACACCATATTTTGCGGTGCCGATCTGAAACACGATGTCACCACCACCTTCCAGATGATAGGGCGACAACCCGCCCTCACCGGTGTTCATCCAGCAACCGGCCAGCTTCGCCCCTTGAGATAACGCCAATATAGCCGGGCGCGAAATGGCGCCAAAACTCATGCCGGAAATGTTGAAGAAGGACGCCGTAGTGTATGGCTTGCGGCAATAGGGGCCGATGGTTACCGGGCGCGGGTCCACGGCATCCTCATCCAGAGTCGGATACGGGCAATTGACGAACAAGATGGTCCCGGGAACGCGCAGGTCACGGGTGGAGCCAAAGGCAATGGTGTTATCCAGGTTCTTCGCCGCGCGATAGCACCAGGAGCGCTGCGCGCGATTGAACGGTAACTCCTCCCGGTCCATGGCAAAGAAATACTGCCGGAAAAATTCCCCCAGATGCTCGAACAAATAACGGAACCGGCCGATAACGGGATAATTGCGCCGCACTGCGTGTTCAGACTGGGTGATATCAATGATAAACATCACAATCACAACCAGGACACCGACGCCGATGCTGACCACAAACATGGCTGCCAGGAATTGCAAGGCATCCATCATGAAAGTTTGAAAACCGTTAAAAAAAGTCATTCAGAGCTCCAATGCGGATCTGGTGCCGAAGATCATTGCATGAACACTCAATTTCTGGAACTGCACACTCTCCCAACATTGCCCCGCTCAGCCGTGCCGTTTCTCAAAGTCGCGCATGAAGGCGCATAGGGCATCCACTGCCACCTCCGGCACCGCATTGTAGATGCTGGCGCGCATGCCACCTACGCTGCGGAAACCGTTGAGATTCACCAACTGTTCTTCCGCCGCTTCCTGCAGGAATACCGGGTCGAGTCGCGCATCCACCAGCCGAAAGGGGATGTTCATCCAGGATCGGCATTCCGGCACGACCGCGTTGTCGTAGAAGTCACTGCCGTCAATGACTTGATAAAGTTTGGCCGCCTTTCTGGCGTTGATCGGTCCCATGGCCTCAGGGCCACCCTGCTGCTTCAGCCAGTCGAAGACCAGATCGGTGAGGTACCAGCCAAAAGTTGGCGGCGTGTTGTACAAGGAAGCATCCTTTACCTGGACTGTGTAGTCGAAGGGTCGCGGCGTCTTCGGCAGTGTGTGCCCGATCAGATCTTCGCGCACGATAACCACGGTAATGCCGGATGGGCCGATATTCTTCTGCGCGCCAGCGTAGATGAGGGCAAACTTTGACACATCTATGGGTCGTGACAGGATGGTTGAGGACATGTCCGCCACCAATGGCACGCCTTCGGTGTCCGGCACCCAGTGAAATTCCACGCCATTAACAGTTTCGTTCGGGGTGTAATGCACATAGGCTGCATTTGGGTTCAGTTTCCACTGGTCCCGATCCGGAATTCGGGTGAATCCATCCGCGGCGCTGGTCGCGGCAACATTGACATCGCAGAAATTTCTCGCCTCCTCGATGGCCTTTTCGGACCAGATACCGGTGCTGATGTAATCCGCCGTGCGCTTGGACCCAAGGATATTCATCGGTATGAACGCAAATTGAGCGCTCGCGCCACCCTGCAGCAGCAGGATTTTGTAGTTTTCCGGAATATGCATCAGATCCCGCAACCCCTGCTCGGTGTGACGGGCTATCTGAACGAATTCATCACTGCGGTGGCTCATCTCAAGGACAGAGGAACCACGTTTGCCCCAGCTCAGGAATTCCTCCTGGGCGCGGAGCAGGACAGGTTCAGGCATGGCAGCGGGACCGGCACAGAAGTTGTATACCCTGGACATGGCGCAAATCCCTCGTCAGTACGATGATACAGGTCAGTACGGTAGCAGTATAACTTGAGTGATGATCAATCAGCATTTGAATATCCCACCATACGCGCCCACAATTGACTCAATGGAAAGTGAAACCACACTCTCGTCCCGAATCGTGCTGTTTGGCGGCAATGGGGATCTGGCGCGGCGCATGCTGTTTCCATCCCTGTATCTGCTGGATAAGGATGGGCTGCTGCCACAGGGTTTCACTATTGTCGCCGTTGATCGTTCCATTGCGGAGATCGGGCCACTGCTTGAGGATTTACGCACAGCCTTAGCCGCGAACCCTTTGGTTGCGGCGCTGGACGCGGAGGCCTGGCAGCGCTTCGCGGCGCGCATTACGGCGGTGCAACTGGACGCGGAACAACCGGAGCACTATGCGCGCCTGTCACAGCCCGGCGCCACCGGTGGCGCCGATACGACGCTGTATTACCTGGCCGTCACACCGAAGCTCTATGGCGCCATCTGCCGCAATCTGAAAGCCGCGGATCTGATTGGGCCGCAAAGCCGCGTCATGGTTGAGAAGCCGCTGGGATACAACCTTGAATCTTCGCGACAGATAAACGGCGCGATTGCGGCGGTCCTCGATGAGGATGCCATCTTCCGCATTGATCACTACCTCGGCAAGGAGACGGTACAGAACCTGCTGGCCCTGCGCTTCGCCAACTCCCTGCTGGAACCGCTCTGGAATCACAAGGGCATTGATCACGTCCAGATCACCATCGCCGAGACGGTGGGCGCCGAGGGGCGCTGGTCTTACTACAATGACAGCGGCGCGCTCAGGGATATGACCCAGAATCATATGTTGCAGTTGCTCTGCCTGGTGGCCATGGAGCCGCCCATCGGACTGGAGTCCCATGCGGTTCGAGATGAGAAGGTCAAGGTGCTACGTTCCCTCCGTCCCATTGATGCATTTCAGGTGAAAAACAAAACGGTGCGTGGCCAATACACCTCCGGCGCAATCAATGGCAAGGCCGTGCCGGGTTACACCGAAGAGGAAGGTGGGCGCCCGAGTAACTGCGAAACCTTTGTGGCGCTGCGCGCGGAAATTGATAATTGGCGCTGGGCAGGTGTGCCGTTTTATCTGCGTACCGGCAAGCGCATGCCGAAGCGCTATACGGAGATATTCATACAGTTTCGGGGCATTCCTCATTCGATCTTCCCCATGCCGCCGGGGTCGGAACTGACGGCCAACAAGCTGATGATCCGGTTGCAACCAGAGGAAGAAATGACCCTGTGGATCATGAATAAGGTTCCGGGGCTGACTTCCGAGGGTACGCGCCTGCAGGCGGTGCCGCTCAATCTGAGCCGCACGGCGGCGTTCCAGAATTACCGGCGTGGAATTGCCTATGAGCGGCTGATCCTGGACGCGATTCATGGCAACCGCACGCTGTTCGTGCGGCGTGATGAAGTGGAAGCGGCGTGGACCTGGGTTGACGGCATCGTAGCCGGCTGGGATGCCGTGGGAATGAAGCCGCAGGGTTATGGGGCGGGGAACTGGGGACCTTCATCTTCATTTGCGCTGACGGAACGTTTCGGGCACACCTGGCAAGAGGCATGAGCACCACCGGAGGTGGATGATGTCGCATCAGTGGTTTGAATTTCCCGACCGGCAGGCAATGAGCGCGGAGCTTGCCGGGACCATGGGTACCGGGTTGAGACAATTACTTGCTAAAGAACCCGCCGCCGGCCTGATCGCGGCCGGCGGCACCACGGCGCCGCCGGTGCTGGAAAGATTATCCGCCATGGACCTGGATTGGTCGCGGATCTGGGTCACGGTATCGGACGAGCGCTGGGTGAACGCGCAGCACGAGGCCAGCAACGAGCGGATGGTGCGGGACAAACTGCTGCGCGGTCCGGCGGGCGATGCCAACTTCATTCCCATTTACTCGGATCACGACACACCGGAGGCGGCCGAGCCGCACTGTCACGCAAGGCTGACCGCGATGCCATGGCAGAACTCCCTGTGCATGCTCGGGATGGGAAACG
>JAYUHG010000220.1:0-4105 GCA_043767195.1 Gammaproteobacteria bacterium
CGTCCAGGTTCTCGATCCCCGGACCGTCGTCGCTGATTTCCATCAGCAATTCATCGGCAAACACCTGGGCATGAAGCCGGATGATGCCGCCGCTTTCGCTGCGCGCCACCGCGTATTTGATGGCGTTCTCCACCAGCGGTTGCAGCAACAGACTGGGAATACGCGCTCTGCGCGCCGCCTCATCCATTTGAATGTCCAGCTCCAGACGCTCTTCAAAGCGGATTTTTTCGATATCCAGATACAGCTTCATGGCCTCGACTTCCTGGGCCAGGCTGACCTTTTGCATCGGGTCATTGTCCAGGGAATAGCGCAGGAAGTGCGACAGCTCGGTGACCATGCGATTGGCGGTGTCCGCCTTGTGGTCCATGATTAACGTGGAAATGGCATTCAGGGTGTTAAACAGGAAATGGGGATTCAACTGGTAACGCAGCATCTTGAGCTGGGTCTGATGGGCCATGGCGGAAATACGCAGGCCCTTTTCATGCTCATCCTTGGACATCTGGTAATACTTGATGCCGAAGTACAGTCCGGCCCAGCTCAACAGAATGAAAAAGGAATAGGAATACCAGAACAGGTATTCGGCAAACAGACTCATATCCTTGCCACGCTCCGGCGGATAGAGCTGCAGATAGACGTAGAACTTCCATCCTGCCCACAGTCCGGTGGCCACACCCACTGCCAACACAGTAGACATGCCACGGAAGACCGGCGGTCGCTCCCAGACCAACTTGAAGACCCGGTGCATGGCCATGGTCAGCAAGACGCCGGTCAGCGTTGAACCAAGCGCATAGGTGCTATGCACGGCCAGCGTAGCTTCGGTTTTCTCGGAGGCCAGCGCCTGGGCAATCAGGAAGAACAGGTATCCCGACCAGCCTATGGCTTGCAGCGCCCAGTATTGGCGCTGCCGGCTGCGGCCCAGGACCTCAATCAATGTGGTGAACGGACTGGCCAAAATGGTTAAATCCCGGTTGGGACTCGACGCGATGTCAGTAAGTGTTACCAATGTTACCTCCTTCCTGGGGTCCCCCGATAAAAAAAGTATCGCCGCAGTGGTGATTAGCCAAAGCGGCGACGGAAAGGGGCCGGTTCAGCCGCCCCGTCTAACGCACGGACGTGGGGCTGGAATTGGAGGCCTGGGTCTCAACTTCGGTCGAGGAGTAGTCAACACCGAACTGACCGGCTTCCTCGACTTGCAGTTGCGGCATGCTGACATTGAGGTTGTTGCGCAGGTCGGTTTCAACCTGCTTACTGGTGGATTCCAATACCTTGCAGGCGTAGTCCCGGGTAAAGTGATGATCCCGGTCAACGTCGGCATGGGTCAAGGTGGCAAGACTGACTAGCGCGGTGCTGGTCAAGGTGAGGATCAAAGTTTTCATGGCAGTTCTCCAAATTGGGTTGGCAATTGAATGTTGCTCAGTTGCTATGGGCAACATTATAGGTAGCGCGAACCTGCGCGGATCTCGTCTCGTCGCGCCGCCCGGTCAGTCCGGCGCAAAATTGCCCGCTGCGAAAGAAATTCGTCATGCAAACGCGACGTGACATCGGCGTCATCGTGAATCCTTATGCCGGGCTAGGTGGCCCCGCGGGAGTCAAAGGCACGGATTCGCCGGAGCAATTGGCGGCAGCCCTGGCACTCGGGATTGAACCAAAGGCCATGGCAAGAACACAGCGCGCATTGCAAGTGCTGTCGCCCATGGTGCGCTTCCTGCGCATCAATACCGGTCCCGGCGCCATGGGACGGGATGCCATTGCCGAGGGATTTGCCGATGTGCAGGTGTGTACTGGTCCTGAAGTAGCCACATCTTCCGCGGCGGCGACGCGCCATTGCGTCAAACAAATGCTGGGCCGCGGAATCGAGTTGCTGTTGTTCGCCGGCGGCGATGGCTCGGCGCGGGATATTCTCGCCAGCGCCCGTGATCGGCTCCCGGTCATCGGTATTCCCTGCGGCGCCAACATGCAGTCCGGTGTTTTTGCCGCCACGCCGGAGGCCGCCGGTACACTGGCATTGGCATTCCTGCGTGGTGAATGCCGCGCACTGCGCGAAGAGGATGTATTGGGGCGCGCTGGACTCGCCCCTGGCGCCACGCAAATGCAGCCCATGGCCTATGGGCGGCTGCGGGTTCCCTATGATCGTGATCTGCTTCCGGGTCCGAAGATATCGGTGCCGGCGGATGCCGCGCAACTGGAGCAAGTCGTGGCGGCGACACTGGCGCTGATGGATCCCGAAACCTGTACCGTGTTCGGCCCCGGCAGCACCAAGCAGGCGGTTTTGGCGCGTCTTGGACTTGTCGGTACCTTGGTGGGTGTGGATGTGGTCCTGCGTGGCAGACTCATCGCCGCCGATGTCAGTGAGCCGCAACTGGCCAAGTTGCTGGAGCACCATGAGAAAAAACGCATCATCATTACGCCCGTAGGCGGCCAGGGCTTTCTCTTCGGTCGCGGTAATCAGCAATTGAGCGCGCGGGTGATCCGCGCCGTGGGGGTGGAGAATATTTCCGTTATCGCCACACCGGCCAAATTACAGTCACTCGGCGGGCGGCCACTCAGAGTTGATCTGGATGACACCGATCTGCCGCGGCATTTCCCATTAAATATCCGCGTGGTTTCGGCGCCGGGCGAATCGGTATTACATCCGCTGGCGATGTTGCTGTGATTCCTGCATGCGTATGATCGGGCACAGAAGACAGAAGTACTAGCGCAAGCCGCACTAGGGCGGTAATGCGACTATGCCGGAATTGGAGTGCCTTAGTTTGAATTTGTCATTCCGACCGAAGGGAGGAATCTTTTCGTATCAGAAAGTTCCCTCCTCGCTTCGCTCGTTCGGGATGACAAACTGAGGCACTACCGCCGGAATTGGAGCAAGTGGAAATGACGAGGATTCTGAAGCTGGTCAAGTACAATAAAATCAGATTGATGGGTGCATGGAATGAGTACTTCGGAAATTAAGATCGACCGCCCGGTCGCCAGGGATGTGGTTATTTCTGGCGATATGCTGGGCGTTGTATTCAAAGATGACCGAAGAATTTCGGTGCCGCTTACATGGTTCCCACGGCTCCTGCGCGGATCCGCGGCGGAACGTCGCAACTGGAGGCTGATTGGTCGCGGGGCGGGGGTTCACTGGGAAGATCTTGACGAAGACATCAGCGTAGAAGGACTGCTGGCGGGCAGACCATCTGGAGAAAGCCGCACCTCATTGAAAAAATGGCTTGCCGGTCGCGCCGCGCGCCGGGCTACACGTTCTCCATCAACAAGCAGAAAATCCCGATAGCGTCTGCTTAACTACCCAGGCAGTGAGACAGCGCGGCCTGAACCGCGCCCGATTCAAATCTCCGCCAGCGCGCCGCCACATGCTGATCCGGCCGGATGAGATAGAACGTGCCCGGGGTCGCATCGTAATGAGTGGTCAGTAATCCCTGGGTATCCACCACGTCGTTACCAGCACCTGCACAACTTTGGGGTCGCACCACAATGAGCTGCAATGGAACCGGGTCCGACGGCAGGTGTCGGTCAATAGAAACCTGCTCGCCTCCCGCCGCGAAATAAATTCCTTTGAATGTATCTCCCAGTTGGCGCAAGAACCATTCCGGCTTGCCACTGATTGTCACTGGCGCATCCAGACACGGCGCGCCGGGCCGTTGGCGCGGCGTAAATGTGTCGGTGTCCGGCGTGTTCAGCGGCGACTGGTCGAGGGTGCAAGGCAGGGACAGCCGGCCCGGATTCACAAAGCGCCGCGCGAAGAGAAAGTCCCTGGCCAGTTCCAGCGCCGCGTCTCGGAACGCCTTGCTGACCTCGCTCTTGGGGGTCATGAAGTCCGTGCTGCGGGAAGAGTTGAGGATATTCTCGTCGGCGCCGTGAATACGTTCATGGTCGTAGCTGTTCAGCAACCGCGCTGGCGCCTTGCCCCATACCACCAGCGCCAGTTTCCATCCCAGATTGTCCACGTCCTGAATGCCGCCATTGGCGCCTCGGGCGCCAAAGGGCGATACCAGATGCGCCGCATCACCGGCGAAGATCACCCGGTCATGGACAAACTTCTGCATGCGCCGGCATTGAAAGGTGTACAGACTGACCCACTCGTACTCATATTCAATGTCCGGCCCGAGAA
>JAYUHG010000221.1:0-1680 GCA_043767195.1 Gammaproteobacteria bacterium
TTTCTGAGCTACTTCAAGACCTTGGCCACGGCTCCTCAACCCTCTCCCGCGCTGTACTGTCGCTTGTGCTGTTAGTTGTTATTCTTCATATAGATATCAGGTACACTTACAGCGCTTTAGATATCTGTGCCAAACATAATTTTCCTCCCCGCTATGTAAGTAATCCCCGGTCGGCAAGGACTGCCGGCTGGGGAGTTTTCTCTGCCGTGATACATTGCCCGGCGATGCAAATGCCAGCCCCCGATCCCGATGCAATCGCCCGGCGCGGCACATTGGCTCATGAACTCCGTTCCCTGTTACGACCTGATCAAGTCATTGATGACCCGGACTCGTTACTTGCCTATGAAAGCGACGGCCTGACCGCCTACCGTCAGCCACCCTTATTGACGGTCCTGCCGGACTCTACCCATCAAGTCAGCGACGTATTAAAGGTATGTTCCCGCCTGGGCATTAAAGTTGTGCCCCGGGGTGCAGGCACCTCGCTGTCAGGCGGTGCGTTACCCCTGGCGGACGGTGTGTTGTTGGGCCTGGGCAAATTCAACCGCATACTGGATGTGGATCTGCCCAATCGTTGCGTGGTGGCCCAGTCCGGCGTGACCAATCTGGCCATAACCGACGCAGTGCGCGGTCATGGGTTTTATTACGCGCCGGACCCCTCCAGCCAGATCGCCTGCACCATCGGTGGCAATGTCAGCGAAAACTCCGGCGGTGTGCATTGCCTCAAGTACGGCCTCACAACTAATAATGTGTTGGGCGTGGAACTGGTACTCATGGATGGCCAGGTCCTGCGTCTGGGCGGCAAGCACACCGATCCAGAAGGCTATGATCTGTTGGGCCTGATCCATGGCTCCGAAGGTCTGCTCGGTGTCATTACCGAGGTCACGGTCCGCATCCTGCCCGCGCCCAGGGTTGTGCGCGCCATGTTGCTCGGGTTTCCCGCCAATCAACCCGCCGGCGATTGCGTGGGGCGCATTATTGGCGCCGGCATTATCCCCGCCGGCATTGAAATGATGGATGAGCTGGCCATTCGCGCCTCGGAGCAATTCAGTGGCGCGGGCTATCCACTGGAATGCCCGGCGCTGCTGATCGTGGAACTGGATGGCCTGGCCGGTGAAGTGGAAGGTCTGGTGGCTTCGGTTACAGGCATCGCGCGCGATTGTGGCGCCACGGTAGTGCGCGTCAGTACCAGTGACGCTGAACGCCACCGCATTTGGGCCGGGCGCAAGGCGGCGTTCCCGGCCATGGGCATGATCTCTCCCGATTACTATTGCATGGACGGCACCATCCCGCGCCACGCGCTGCCCCGTGTGCTCACCCGCATGACGGAAATGTCGGTCCACTATGGATTGCGCGTGGCCAATGTCTTCCATGCCGGCGATGGCAACCTGCATCCATTGATCCTGTTCGACGCCAACAAACCTGATGAACTGGCACGGGCCGAGCAATTCGGCGCCGACATCCTGCGTCTGTGCGTGGAAGTGGGCGGCGTGTTATCCGGTGAGCACGGCATCGGCGTGGAGAAACGGGACCTGATGCCGGAATTTTTCAATAGCGTGGACCTGGAGCAACAGCAGCGCGTCAAATGCGCATTTGATCCGGACGGACGGCTGAATCCGGGCAAGGTTTTTCCGAGCTTGCATCGCTGTGCGGAGATGGGGCGTCTGCACGTACACCAGGGCG
>JAYUHG010000222.1:0-4103 GCA_043767195.1 Gammaproteobacteria bacterium
GTGGTAAATTTCAGCCCGATTCTGCTGGAGCAACTGGATTGCTATGAACGGCAGATCCAACATTGCCTGAGTTCGGGTGAGCCGCCCCGGGATGTGCTGCTAGCCGCACTGGAAGCGGCGGTGTTTCCGTCTGAGTTGGAACAGCGTCTCGCGCTGGTCAAGAGTTGCTTGCGCAGCAACCGCAAAAACCTGATCGGTGGCTTTGAGTCCTATGGCCGTCTGGTGCGTATTGCCGATTTGATCATCCTGGAAAAGGATTGTGGCCTGTATCTCAGTAACCAGTATCTTGCGGACTTGGTCACCTGGTATCACCTGGCCTGGATGGGTGAGACGGTACGCCGGACGCACCCACAAGTAAAAAGCCTGATCGCCCAGGGCTCGGGCTACACGCTGCATCAACGCCGGGAACTGCTGGCAATCATCGGCGAACAGATTGCTTCATTACGGCGGCGCTATCGCAAACTGGCCGACGACGGTCGCGTGGAACTGTCCATGTCACCCTATGGACACCCCATGCTGCCGCTGCTTCTGGATTTCAACGCCGCCCGCGAGGCGCTGCCGACGTCGCCACTGCCGGCTAACCCGGCCTACCCCGGGGGGCTGGAACGGTCAAAGTGGCATCTGGAACAGGGACTGAAGACCTTCGAGGCATACTTTGGTCACCGCCCGCAAGGCTGCTGGCCGTCGGAAGGTGGCATCAGTGCGGCGACGCTGGACTTGTTGGCCGGCGCCGGTTTTCGCTGGACTGCCAGCGGCGAGTCAGTGCTGAGAAACAGCCTGCGGCACAGCACTGCCAACAGTCAGGGGATCGATCCAATTTACAACGCCTGGAGCAGACCGGGTTCCACGCTGCGCCTGTATGCGCGTAACGACCTGCTTTCCGACCGCATCGGTTTCATGTACGCGGACTGGAACGCCGATCACGCGGTGGCGGACCTGCTTAATCAGATCGAGCAGATTGGCGCCCATTATCGCGGCAACTCGGAACCTATAGTGTCCATCATCATGGACGGTGAAAACGCCTGGGAATACTTCCCCTTCAACGCCTATTACTTTCTGTCCGCGCTATACACCCGCCTGAGCGATCACCCGCGCATCCGCCTCAGCACCTACGCCGATCTGCTCGCTGTCGGCCCGGCGCAGGAATTGCCGCGCGTTACCGCCGGCAGTTGGGTGCATGGGACGTTCTCCACCTGGATTGGCAACGCGGACAAGAACCGGGCCTGGGACATCCTCGCCGATGCGAAGCGCTGTTATGACGAGGAGATTGCGCGCGGCGGGCGCGACGCCGCCAAGCTTGAGCAACTGGCAAAGCAACTGGCGGTGTGTGAGGGCTCGGACTGGTTCTGGTGGTTCGGCGATTACAATCCGGCGGAGTCGGTCAGCGACTTCGAGCGCCTGTATCGCGCACACATTGCCAACCTGTACGACATACTGGGTCGTGAGCCGCCGCAGTACCTGACACAGATCTTGTCCCATGGAACCGGAGCGCCAAAGATGGGCGGGGTGATGCGTCCCGGCCAACCTGGCTGACGCACTGCCTGGGTAACCTCATGCCCATTCGCCCGGATGCCGTACCACCCTGGGATCGCCGGCGTTCGGGTGTGCTGCTGCCGCTGTCGGCATTGAATGCGCAAGAGCCTGGCGCGTCCATGGGCTCCCAAGTGCGACGATTTCTGGCATTCCTGCACAGCGCCGGATTCAGTGTCTGGCAGATGCTTCCGATACACCCCCCGGATTTCTACGGTTCCCCATACCAGAGTTGTTCCGTCCACGCCGGCGATCCCGGGCTCATTGATCTGATGTCCTCGCCCGACCACGAAACCGCCGGGCACGGGGCGTATGCGAATTTTCAGGAACGCCACCGGGTCTGGCTGGAGGATTTCGCGCTGTTCACCGGCATCCGCCAGTTCTCCGGCGACCGGCCGTGGTGGGAATGGCCGCCGGGATTGCGGGATCGGAACCCGGCCGCACTGGCGGAGTTTCGCGCTGGAAATCTTGGCTCGGTGGAAGCGGCGCTGCATGCGCAGTTCAGATTCTTCAGTCAGTGGCGGGCAATGCGGCAGGCGGCAGCGGAGTTCGGCATCCTGCTGTTCGGCGACTTGCCGTTGTTCCCCGCCCACGATAGCGCGGACGTGTGGTCACACCGGGAATATTTCCAGTTGGATGAAAAGGGGAAACCACGGGTCGTGGCCGGCGTACCCCCGGACGCATTTACCGCAGCCGGCCAGTGCTGGGGCAATCCCGTGTACCAATGGCCGGCCATGGCGGCCGACGGATTCCATTGGTGGATTGAACGCCTGCGCACACAACTTGAGCTGTTTGACTTTGTGCGCCTGGATCACTTTCGCGGCCTGGAGGCGATTTGGGAGATCCCGGCGGATCGCCCGCTGGCAAAATACGGTGAATGGCGACCGGCGCCAGGTCGGGACTTGTTACAGTCATTGCGCAACGCACTGGGCCGGTTGCCGCTGGTCGCGGAAGATTTGGGAACCATCACAGCACCGGTCACCGCGCTGCGCGAGGCGTTTGGACTGCCGGGCATGAAAGTGCTGCAGTTCGCCTTTGACCGGGACGCGTGCAATCCGTACCTGCCGCACAATCACGAACGGTGCGCGGTGGTGTACACCGGCACCCATGACAACAACACTACACTGGGGTGGTATGACGCAATGGCTGATGCGGACAAGTTACGGGTACTCGAATATCTTGGGCAGCCGACGGATCCGATGCCCTGGCCGCTGATCCGCGCCGCATTGGGCTCAGTGTGCGATCTGGCGATGCTGCCGATGCAGGACCTGCTCGCGCTGGGCGCCGGCCACCGCACCAATACTCCGGGCGCCACCAGCAGAAACTGGCAGTGGCAGTTGCCCCAGGAAAGTCTGACTGATGAACTGGCGCGCCGGCTGCGGCGCTTGAACGAGGGCTACGGGCGTTGTTGAATCCGCGCTTGGCTACTGTCGGGTAGCGGCAAAATGCGCGGCGCCCGCCAAACCCACCAGTGGATTCAGGATCATGTACACCGGCATGGACTGCATGAGTGACGACATGCGTCCCTTATTTAAGAATTCCCGCATGAAGGCCGGGCGGCGCAGCAATGGCAGAATCCCTTCGGAGACACCTCCGCCCAGATAAACACCACCTCTGGCCATGAGTTTCAGGGCCAGATTGCCGGCCTCGGCGGCAAACACACCGGCAAATAGTTCTAGGCACTGCGCACAGCGCTCCGATGTGCCATCGAGACCGGCGCGGACGATGCGTTCCGATTGGGGACGGGAGGTCAATTCCGCCGTCAGTGACTCCGGCTCGGTTCCTTGATCCCGGGCACAAAAAAATTGATATAACCGAACCAGCCCCGGACCGGACAGCAGGCGCTCGGCACTGACATGATCCATCTCGGCTCGCAGTTCTCTGCACAACGCAAACTCCAGATCCGAACGCGGCGCGAAGTCTGCGTGCCCGCCTTCACAAGCGAAGGGACGATGCTGGACGCCGTCCCAGAAACAACCGGCCTCACCCAGCCCGCTGCCGGCGCGCAGGATGGCAATATTGCCTTTCGCGTCGGGCGCACCAGGATTCAACGTCAGAATCTCCGCCGCCGTCAGCGTCTCCAACCCGTGACCCACCGCCTCCAGATCGTTCAAAAAACAGACCTGTGGCAAGCCCAACTGACGCGCAATCGCCGCCTCTTCCGCGCTCCAGCCCAGATTGGTCGCCGTGATCCGGCCGGCGTACACCGGCCCAGGCAACGCAAAACAGGCGGCATGAACCGGATCAGGATGCTGCGCGCGAAACGCGGCGATAATCTGATCGAGTCCGCTGAATTCACGACTCGCCAGCACCTCAACGCAGGTCGGCGTCGGGCATTCCGGCGCGAACAGTCCGAGCCGGGCGTGGGTGGCCCCGATATCGCCGGCGAGGATCATCGCCGGCGAAGGAATGTTCGCAGCGGAGGACTCACACCCACTTCATAAACCCCATTTCAAAGCGACGGCAAAGCAGGGGATGCGACGGGTAGGCGCGGATCTTGTAGGCGATGAGCCCGGATAATTCCATGGGGATGGCGCCGCGAAAGAGGGTGTCAGCGCCGTCCGTGCCCGATG
>JAYUHG010000223.1:0-4100 GCA_043767195.1 Gammaproteobacteria bacterium
TATATATGTATGCAACAACGGCGGAGATCGGTTCGAGGATGTAGAAGGACTGTACATTCCCATTGGCGATCCCAGCCACGATACCGGCGGACGCATTGAGCGCATCAATCCCGCCACGGGCGCCGTGACGGTGCTCTATACCCACGCCGGCCCGGTCAAACTCAGCGCACCCAACGATATCGTCCTGGATAACGCCGGTGGTTTTTGGTTCACCGATCTGGGTAAAGATAATGGCCAGGCGCGAATGCATGGGGCGATTTGCTATGGCAGCTTGGATGGGTCAGCGGCCAAAACCGTGGCCTATCCCTATCCCGGCCCCAATGGCATTGGCCTCAGCCCCGACGGGAAAACCCTGTATGTGGCGGAAACCTTTTCCGGGCGTCTGATCGAATTCACCGTGGAAGCCCCCGGTATCGCCACGCCTAATCTGGGTGTCGTCCCCGGCCGGTTTCTGGGCACGGCCCCTGGTCGCGGTCTGTTGGATTCCATGGCCATTGAAGCCAATGGCAATATCTGCGTCGGGGCGTTGTTGTTGGGAGAGATACTGGTGTTTTCGCCCACCGGAGAATTATTGGAACGAGTATCTGTGCCGGATCCGCTCCCCACTAACATTTGTTTTGGCGGACCCGATATGCGCACGGCCTACATTACCTTGAGCGGCACCGGGCAATTAATCGTCATGGAGTGGCCGCGACCAGGATTGCCCTTGCCGCACCAGCGGCGCTGACTATTTCGCGGGCGCGGCGCGGTCGTAGACCAATTGCGTCTCCACCACCGCCGGGAACAATAGCGGCTTCAACTTCAAAAGCACCCGCAGTTGTTTAGTTACCGGATCCACGGTGTAGGACTCCTGCGTCCAGCCGCCATCAAGAGGCTTGGCCTCCACATTTAATGTATTGCCAACCCAGGCGCCAAAGGAAAAATCCTGGGCATCGCTGCCATTGGAGCCGCTGGCGCTGACGGTACGACCGCGGCCATCGGTGAAAAATGATCGTTCAAACCCCTCTGCATACAGCATTTTCATTTCCGCACCGTTCTGGGAAATGCTCAGGGTCTCGTCATAGATCAGGTGATCGTATATTTCCTGTTCCTTTGGCCCACCCTTATAGCGTCCCCGTCCGCGTTTGCCGTCAGCGTCGGGGCGACCGCCCATATCGCGAATGGCCCGCTCTATCTTCTTGTCGGGATCGTCGCTGTCCTCGATATTGAGCATCCACGCGCCATTAATGCCGGTCGCGGGTTCTTGAGCAGAAGCATTACCCGCGCCAACCAGGATCAAGATCGCCAGAAATAGGCTAATGAGCCTCCGATTAATTTCGTTCCCCTGGATCATTGTCATAATTTTCTTCGTCCGCTGAGGTACCAGACCAATCCTGTCGTAAGAAAAGCCGCGAGAAGCACCACCATATCAGCAAGACTCAAGCGGGTGGTCCTTATGCAGTCATCTCAATACTACGTTTCTGAAATGCCAACCGCGCCTTTGGTGGTACCAGTGAACCTGGGTTGAAGCGCGGATCCGCGGCTTGGCGGGGTGAAAATGGAATATTGTTCTCCATGATCTTGCGGCAACTAATATAGTCCGCCGGACGATTCACTGCCTGGCAGGCGCTGAGGTTATCTTCGCGGAAGTACAGCACTGAAAAACTGCCGGCGCCCGAGTCACCGCGCATTACCAGCGTGTCCGTGGCGGCAGGGATGCCGACCATTTGCAAGCGATACTCGTGCTGATCAGACCAGAACCAGGGTACCTGGGCATAGGCCATCTTGCGTCCGCACATGGTCGCCGCTGCGGTCTTGGCCTGCTCCACGGCATTGTGTACTGACTCCAGCCGCAGCTCACGCCCAAGAAAGGAGTTGGGATGGCGGGTGCAGTCGCCGGCCGCGACGATGTGCGGATCGCTGGTCTGGGCGTACTCATCCACACAAATGCCATCGTGACAGCGCAGTCCGGCAGTCTCGGCCAGCGTGGTGTTTGCGGTGACGCCAACACTTATCATCACCATGTCGGCGGGAATGCTTTTACCTTCGCTGGTCTGCACAGCCACGACGCGCCCGTTCTCCTGATGGATGCTATTTACTCCAACGCCGGTGCGAATATCCACGCCACGTTCCGTGTGGAGCTTGTGATAGAACTCGGATATTTGCGGCGCAACCGTGGCGGCCATGATGCGCGCTTGCATCTCCAGCACCGTGACGCGCTTGCCCATTGCGGCCACTACACCCGCGGCCTCCATGCCCAGGGAGCCGCCGCCAATGAACACCACGTTGCGGGCAGTCTCCAATGAGGCACGGATCTGATCCGTATCTGCCACGGTGCGCAGATAGAACACGCCTGCGTTATCCGATCCCGGGATATTCAGGCGGCGCACGGAAGCCCCGGTACATAGGGCAAGTTTGTCGTAGTTCAATTTTGAGCCATCGCTGAGACTGATGGATCGAGCTGTGGGGACGATGGACGCCACCTTTTTCCCAAGCATGACCTCCACGTCATGTTGGACATAAAACTCTCGGGGCCGATAGAGCAGTTTTTCCAGTGGCAGCTTGCCGGCCAGATAGAGTTTGGACAGGTGCGGGCGTTGGTAGGGAGGCAAGGCCTCTTCGGTTATGACTGTGATCCGCCCGTCAATTTTTTCCCGGCGCAGAGAGTCCGCCAGTTGACCGGCGGCGTGGCCGCCGCCGACGATGATGAAGTGCGCCGATTCCATGACTGTCTAAACAGTTATCCCAATCACCGGACACGTCTGCGGCCCCATCCTGCAGTCGCGGACACGCTGTGAATACATCCCTGTAGGCTCGTGCGCCGTATCCCTGCGGCTTAACGGTCCGCCACCACAGGATGGGGCCGCGGTTTTATATTCGTGTTGCATGATACCTTGCTATTTAGTCTCTAAATATGAACTGGATCGTAGGCTTTGTTCCGGCGCCTTCATTCAAAATATCTACCGGTCGGTTCTTGACCACCCGTTCCAGCTTCCCATCCGGTTCATCCACGTCACCAAAGTGTATGGCCCGCGTCGGGCATACTTCCACGCACATGGGCTCCAGATTTTCCTGCACTCGATGATCACACATGTTGCATTTATCCGCGGTGCCCACGGCGCTGTCGAAATTGATGGCGTCATAGGGGCAGGCCACGCCGCAGTTCTGACAACCTACGCACATTTCCGGGTCAATCTCCACCAGGCCGTCGGCGCGCTGATGGATCGCATATGTCGGGCAGTCATCAATGCAGGGTGCGTCTTCACATTGTTGGCACATCACAGGCCACCATTCCATTTTCAGGTCCGGATAGGTGCCCACGGGTTTGTCGAAAACGATAGTCTGCTGGGGATTCAGGATGCGCAACCGGTGCTGACCGATTGGGACGCCGTTTTCCATTTTGCAGGCGATGCTACAAGTGTCGCAGCCGATGCAACGGAAAACATCAATGACAAAACTCTTTTTTGGTTTCATTCGGTCACCACATGCTTGGCGGACTCCACTTCCACTAGACAATCGAACACCGGGTAATTGGATTCCAGGATGGTTTCCTGGGCCGGGTTCAATGGCATGTGCGTCAGGTCCGAGTAATGCCCTTCAATGAAATGCTCCGGCCACCAGCCCTGGGTCAGATTCAGTGCGCCCGGTTTAATGCCCTCAGTTACATGCACATGAGCTTTGAAGAAGCCGCGGTCATTGAACACCTTGATGGCGTCACCGTCATTCAGGCCACGCGGCGTCGCGTCCTCGGGATGCATTTCCACCCGGGGTTCCGGCGACACCTCCCGGATCCAGGGCAGGATCATGTGCTGTGCGTTCACTGAATACATGGAGTGATTGCTCATGAAAGTGAGTGGATAATCCTTGGCTTTCTTGCGCCGATTGCCCTCAATCGGCTCTTCGAAGTTGGGCACCCCCTGCCCGTGTTTCACCAGTGTCTCGGTGTAGACCTCGATACGACCGGAGGGTGTGGGAAATTTCATGTCCTTGAATGGCACGTGGGGCGATTCGATGGCGGCGCGCAACACGCCGTCCCGCTTCAATTTTTCCCAATCCATGTCGCGGAACATGGGGTCCGTGGCATTCTTCATGATGAACTCGCAGGCTTCCATGGCCGACAT
>JAYUHG010000224.1:0-4099 GCA_043767195.1 Gammaproteobacteria bacterium
GAAGAACTGGGTGTGATCGCCCGCGCCTTCACTGAGTTGGGTGTGGGCAAGATACGGATCACCGGCGGCGAACCCCTGGTGCGGCGCAATGTGCTCAAATTGTTTCAGGATATCGGCACCCTCCCCGGTCTGCGCGAGCTGGTGCTGACCACCAATGGTTCGCAACTGCAACGTATGGCTCCGGAGCTGCGCGCCGCCGGTGTGCGGCGCATCAATATCAGCCTGGACTCCCTGAACCCGGAACGCTTCCGCCAGATTACCCGCATGGGCGATCTGGCCGTGGTGCTGGCCGGCATTGATGCGGCCATCAGCGCAGGTTTCGCGCGCGTCAAGCTCAACACGGTCATCCTCAAACACAGGAATCATGATGAGATTACCGACCTGGTGCGCTTCGCCGTGGATCGGAAAATTGACATCAGCTTTATCGAGGAAATGCCCCTGGGTGTCATTGGCGATCATGATCGCGCCGAGGTGTATTACTCCAGCGACCAGATCCGCGCGGATCTGGAGCAGACCTGGAGTCTGATCCCGACCACGGAGAATACCGGCGGGCCATCCCGGTATTTCCGCATCCCTGGAACGGATACGCGCGTGGGATTCATTTCCCCCCACAGCCACAATTTCTGCGCGGACTGCAATCGGGTGCGGCTCACCTGCGAAGGACGATTGCTGTTGTGCCTGGGACAGGAACATTCCGTGGATCTGCGTCGCGTGATCCGCGCCCACCCGGGCAACCTGGAAGCGCTGAAACAGGCCATCCGCGATTCCATGGGCATTAAACCCAAGGGCCATGATTTCAATCTCTCCGCCAAGCCGATCATCTTCCGGCACATGAACGTCACCGGCGGCTGATCGCCGCACTGCCATGACAGTCCGGTACCGCCCGGAATTAACACAAGCCGGCCTGCCGGCCACTTCCCCGGCCCGCGCCGTGGATGAATACGGCAATGTGCGCGAAATGCACATCGCCGATGAACGCCCGTTAACCCTGTATGTGGACAGCTTTGAGCTGGTAACGCTGATGACTTTGGGTACGCACCCGGAGTTGCTGGCGTTGGGGTACATGCGCAACCAGGGCCTCATCAGCAGTCTCAATGAGATCAAATCGGTGCAGGTGGATTGGGAGGTCAACGCCGCCGCCATCACCACCTTTGCCGGTCGCGATGACTGGCGTGAGCGCCTGGGTCCACGCATTGTCACCACCGGCTGCGGTCAGGGCACCGTATTTGGCAACATCATGGAGAACCTGCATGAGGTCCGGATCCAGCCGTTGGTGCTGCCGCAATCACGCCTGTACGCGCTATTAAAAAATCTGAATGAGTATAACGAGGTGTACCGCAACGCCGGTGCGGTGCATGGTTGCGCGCTGTGCGAGGATGAACGTGTGCTGTTATTCATTGAGGACGTTGGGCGGCACAACGCCGTGGATGCCATCGCCGGACGCATGTGGCTGGAGCACACGGACGGGGCCGGGAAAATTTTCTACACCACCGGTCGGCTGACATCGGAAATGGTCATCAAGGTGGCGCAGATGGGCATCCCGGTATTGATGTCCCGATCCGGCATCACCCACATGGGGCTCAAGATCGCCCGCGATCTGGGCGTGACATTGTTATCGCGGGTCCAGGGCAAACACTTCCTGGTCTTTAACGGCGCGGAACATATTCGCCATGACGTGGCGCTGCCGCCCAAGGCGGATGTGGCGAACCTGGTGTCCCGGCCATAACTAAATAACTACATGGAGTCAGGTCTTGCATTCATATATCGCAAAAACAGGCGATGCATGAATGCAAGACCTGACCCCATTCAATTGGTCAAGGCGTAGCTCTCAATGGCTTGCAGCAACGCAGCCTTCTTGATTGGCTTTGTCATATGGGTGGTGCAGCCGGCGGCCAGTGACCGCTCCGCTTCCTCGGCACTGGCATGAGCCGTGAGCGCAATGATTGGCGTGGCACGGCGGTTTTGATTTTTTTCCCAGATGCGGATGGCGCGTGTTGCCTCATGCCCGTCCAGCACCGGCATTTGCACATCCATGAATACCAAATCAAATTCCCGCGCCTTGAATTTCTCCAAAGCCAACTGGCCATTTTCCGCCTCTACCACTTCATGGGGCAGTTTCTTCAGATACGACATGACCAACAGACGATTGTCGCTGTTGTCATCCACCAGTAAAATGCGGCGCGGAACGGTGGCAATATCAGGTTGCGCCACCTCCGATCTTGATTCCGCTTTGCTAAACAGCCCGGCTATCTGACGATACAGGTCTTCGCGCTTAACCGGCTTCATCACATACCCCTGAATGCCCAGCCCTTTGATCCGCGCCATGTGCTGATTCAGATCCGTAGCCCCCACCAAGAGCAGAATCTTGCTGCCGGACCAGGCTGCGGCCTGCTGCGTCACCAATTGGAAACCATCCGTGCCCGGTAGGCGCACATCCACCAGAATCAAATCGTAGCCGCGCGATTCCTCCAGTTGCGCCAGGCCGGCAACAGCAGTTACCTGCATTCCAATCAACGCCAGGTGCCGGGAAATAACCTCTCGACAAGTTTGATTGTCCTCCACCAACATGACGCTGCGCCCGCGCAGGACGGCAAGCTGTTCAGATACCGGCGATCCCGCGGCGGCGGGAACCACCGGCAGCCGGGCCGTAAAGACGAATGTGCTGCCGCTGCCCCCCAAACCGTCTTCGGCGCGGATATTCCCACCCATCAATTGCACCAGGCTGCGGCAAATGCTCAAGCCCAAACCCGTTCCCCCATACTTGCGCGTCGTGGACGAATCCACCTGCGTGAAGGTGTCAAAAATCACCGCGCGTTTGTCCACGGGTATGCCGATGCCCGTGTCCCGAACACGGAAACACAAAGCCGCGCCGGAGACATCAGCCGGATCTCGCGCCACAGACACCACGATCTCTCCCCGCTCGGTAAACTTGATGGCATTGCCAATCAGATTCAATAAAATCTGGCGCAGGCGCGCTGGATCGCCGCTGCGTGTCACGTTCAATTCCGGGTCAGCATCGGCCACCAGCTCCAGCCCTTTGCCATCGGCTTTCAGGGCATAAATCTCCGCCGCCTCTTCCAGCACCGCCCTGACATCAAACGGAATCGCCTCCAGTTGCACCTGCCGGGCTTCGATCTTTGAGAAATCCAGAATGTCGTTGACCAGACTTAACAGTGTGTCGCCCGCCTTGCGAAATACGTCTATGTACTTGCGTTGCTCGTCCGATATAGGTGTCTCGGCGAGCAGGTCCGACATGCCGATAATGGCATTCAGCGGTGTGCGAATTTCATGACTCATGCCAGCGAGAAACTCCGACTTGACTTGCGACGCGTCCAGGGCCTGATCCCGGGCTTGGGCCAGCTCTCTGGTCTGCTCTTCCACCGTACGCTCGATGACCACATTGCGCTCCACAAGCTCGCGCGCCTGAATTTCCCTGGTCCGGACAAATGCCACCAGCAACAGTGTTACACCCGCACCCACCAGTGCCGCCACATACAGCACCCAGGTTTCCAGATCGGACCAGGTGACCTTGCGCTCCATGCGCAGACTCAAAGAATATGCAGGCAATTGCGCCGTGCTCGCCTTGACCAGAGAAAACACCTCCAATGCGCGCGCTCTCTCCGCGGAGCGTTCCAATATTATCTGGCGCCCGCCGAAATTTGCCTGGTCATTATTCAGCACCACGGAAACCCCGGTTTCCGCCCCAGTCCGGTCCAGCAACCGATCCACATTCAACTGTGTTACCAGCAGGCTGACCGGCGCGGAATCACCGTCACCAGATTCACCAATGGTTTTGAGCAACCAGAACTGGCGCAAACCATCCTCGCCAATGTCACTGGCCGCGAAGACATCCGGCGTTGAATCCATATGCGCCAGTCCCGGAATTTTTCCCCAGTCCATTGCCGCCGCGCCTATCTTCCCAGTGCGCGTCACTTGCAGCTGATCCGCGCAACTGATATTGCCCGAGTCGTGCGCCAATGCACGGCAATATGCGACACGCTCCAGATATGGATGCTGGTTGAGTATTCCCCGGCCTATGACCTCAAGCTGGTCGGGACTGAACGAGGGGGTGGCAGCCAGAATCGCCGCGAGGCCGGCC
>JAYUHG010000225.1:0-4098 GCA_043767195.1 Gammaproteobacteria bacterium
TCCGTGATTTCAGGCAGAATCGCCGTTCCTTAATAGTCAGGAACAGGCATGGCAAAAGAAGATCAGATAGAAATGGAAGGCACCGTCATCGAGACGTTGCCAAATACAATGTTCAGGGTTGAGCTCGATAACGGTCATTTGGTGACCGCCCACATCTCGGGCAAAATGCGCAAGCATTACATCCGCATCCTCACCGGAGACCGCGTCACCGTGGAAATGACCCCCTACGATCTGTCCAAGGGCCGCATTACTTACCGCGCGAAGTAGTTTTTTCGATGTCCCTTGCCCGTGCCAGATCCGCGGGCGTATCCACACCCGCGCCCGCCGCGGCGCGCGCAATTTCCACCTGAATCTCAAATCCATGCTGCAGCGCGCGCAGTTGCTCCAGGCGTTCGCTTTGTTCCAGCGGACTCGGCGGCAGGGATGCGAAGCGGCGCAGAAAGCCGGCACGGTAGGCGTACAGTCCGATGTGACGATAACGTGTTGGTCCGCCCCCATCAGACCAGGGCAACGCTGCGCGGCTGAAATATAACGCGCGGCCCGTGGCATCGAAAACAACCTTGACCAGGTTGGGGTCCTGCGCCTCAGCGTCCGTATGCATGGTTTCACACAGCGTCGCCATGGCCCGGCTCGGGCGCTGCAACAATGCCTCCGCCACCTGATTAATTAACAGTGATGGCAATCCAAATTCGTCACCCTGCACGTTAACCACCACCTGTTCATCCGCCAAATCCAGGCGCGTAACCACCTCCGCCAGACGATCAGTTCCGGAAACATGCTGATCCGATGTGAGCATGGTCTCGGCACCAAAGGCCGTGGCTGCCGCCGCAATGCGCGCATCATCAGTGGCAATCAGAATTCGGGAAGCCGCGCTGTGACACGCGGCCGCATACACATGCTGCAACAACGGCTTGCCGCCGATATCCAATAGCGGCTTGCCCGGCAGGCGCGTGGACGCGAAACGGCTGGGGATAACGGCGATAAAAGAGTCGGTCACTTGTTTTTCTGATATTGCTCGACTTCTTCCGGAGTCAGCGTACGCGCCTCCCCCTCCAGCATTACCGGAATGTCATCGCGCACCGGATAGGCCAGGCGCGCGGCAACGGACACCAGTTCCTGCCGGGACCGGTCGTAAATCAGCGCGCCCTTGGTCACCGGGCACACCAGAATTTCAAGCAGTTTCTTGTCCATGGGTAATCTCCCGGAGCAGGTTGCGAAGGCGATGCTGAAACGCGCCGGGCAGTTGCGCCTCAATGGGCGTATACCACCAGTCACTGGCGGCGAAGCTGCGGCATTTTACGGCATCCTTTTCCGTCATCACTACCGGCAAATCATCATTGAATTGCAGATCCGACGCCCGGTAGTCGTGATGATCGGGGAATTCATGCTTGTGGATGTGAATTTCATGGCTACGCAGAAACGAGAAAAAGCGCAGCGGATTGCCGATGCCGGCCACCGCATGCACCTCCCGTCCGCGCAATGCGCTGATGTCCTGGGTACGCCCCGCATCGCTGAGCGACTGTAACGGTAGTGTGCGGTACTCCATGAGAAATTCACCGCGCGCGGTCTTGCCGCTGGTGATGACCAGATCCACGCTATGGAGTCGCCCCGGCAAATCGCGCAGCGGGCCCGCGGGCAGACAGCGGCCATTGCCAAAACGGCGATCCCCGTCCACCACGGCAATTTCAATATCGCGTCCCAAAGCCAGATGCTGCAAGCCATCATCGCACACGATGATGTTGCAGTCGGTATGCCGGATCAGTTCTTCCGCGGCGATGACGCGATGTCTGCACACTGCCACGGGGCAGCGCGTCTTCTGGGCAATCAATACCGGTTCATCACCGACCATTTGCGGGCTGCTATCGGGCCGCACCTGCTGCGGTTGGCCGATCATCCGGCCACCGTAACCCCGGCTGACCACACCAGGCCTCCAGCCCTCCGCTTGCAGAAACTGCACCAGCCAGATCACCAGTGGTGTTTTGCCGGTGCCGCCCACGGTCAGGTTTCCCACCACGAGCACGGGGACCGGCAGATTGCGCACTGGCATCAAGCCGGAGAGATAGGCCAGTCGCCGCAACCAGGCAACACCGGCGTAACACCAGCCGAGCGGCGCCAGCAGGAAGGACAGCCAGTGGCCGCCGTACCAGATCCGGTCAATGAACTCGTGACTAATCATAGTGAATGCGGGCCGGTCCGGAATGCGCTTTGTAATACCGAATCAGAACCAGTGAAGCGGGAGCTTGCGTTAAAGTCCGGATGCCTCGCCATACTCGGGTTGCCCGCGGCAGATTGCTCACTACGCTTGAAATGACAGACACACTACTCCGTATCGTCTTGCAACTTCCGCGTCGCGAAGGTAATACGCACCAGGCCCGCCTGCCGCGCGGCGTCCATGATTTTGATTACAGCCTGGTGGGTGGCCTTGGCGTCCGCGCTGATGACCACGGGGGTGTCTTCCTCGGTTCGCACGGATTCCCGCAACGCCTCACGGATGGTCCCCAACTGGGTATTGATGAGCCGTTGCCCGCGGACATACACCTGATCATCGGCGTCCACAGTCACTTCAATGGAATCCGTCAGCGCCTCGCGCTGGTCGGAACTGGCCCGCGGCAATTTGACATTTATCTGGGCAATGTGATCAAAGGAAGTGGTTACCATGAAAAAGATCAACAACATGAAAACCACATCAATCAGAGACGTGAGGTCAATACCCACATCCTGCCGCTGCGGGCGTTTGAAGTTCATCAGTGCCCCCCTTTCGTGACTGTGTCCCGCTCACGCTCACCGAGCAAGACCTCCACCAACTTCAGGGCTTCCTGCTCCATGGTGATAACCAGGTCATCCACGCGACCGCGGAAAAACCGGTACAGCAGCAAGGAAGGGATGGCGATGAACAATCCGGTAACCGTGGTGATCAGGGCTTCGGCGATACCGCCCGCCAGCAACCCCGGGTCACCCACGCCTTCGGTGCCAACCACGGAGAAGATTTTGATCATGCCCAGGACCGTACCCAGCAAGCCCAGCAACGGTGATGCCGTGGCAATGGTGCCCAACGCTCCGATGAAGCGTTCCAGATCATGGGCCACATGCCGCCCCACTTCCTCAATGCTCTCCTTGATGGTGGCCCGATCATGACGCCGGTTCACCAACCCGGCGGCCAGAATCCGGCCCAGGGGGGAGGCATGGCGCAATTCCTGAATGCGTTTGGCATCCAGTTGCCCGGCCTGTTCCCACTTCCAAATCTGGTTCACCAGCCCTTTGGGCGTAATGCGTTTCGGTTGCAGGGACCAGAATCGTTCGCCGGCAATGGCCAACGCAGCGATGGAAAACATGAGCAGCGGCCACATTGTAATGCCACCGGCCTTGAAGAATTCAAGCACAGTCTGCCACCTCGCAGGTGTTAGGGATTATTTCACTGAAGCCGTGAATGCCAGAAGCGGCGCGCGGACAGACGCTGGGCGGTATGGCGAACACCGGTCTCATCAATGACAAATTCCAGCGCTCCATTTCGACCTGTGTCCAGATTGATCGCCCCATGTTGCTGATAGCGTTGCATTATATCCTGTTTCGGGAAGCCGTAGCGATTGCGAAAGCCCGCCGCATACAACGCGTAACGCGGCTGCACCGCCGCAATGAGGTCCGGCGTTGAGGATGTGCGACTGCCGTGGTGCGGGACAATAATGACATCAGCGCGCAACTGCGTCGCAAAACGACGCACCAGCAGAGACTCTGCCTCGCGTTCAATGTCGCCGGGCAGCAGCAGCAAGCCATGACCAGCGCGGGAAATGCGCAACACGCATGAGGCATTGTTACCGTCCAACCGGTCCGCCTGATCCGGATGCAACACCATGAAACTGTATCCATCCCAATCCCAGCGTTGGCCGGCAAAGCATGGCGTGACATTGGCGCCGCGTACCCGGTCCGGGACGCTGGTGTATAGCCGCTCCACAACCACGGCATCGCGGATACTGTCCAGCCCGCCCACATGATCGTTGTCGCCATGACTCACCACAAGTACATCTACCTGCCTGATCCCGGCGTGGCGCAGCCAGGGAACCACGACCGCGGCGCCGGCATTGAATTCCGGTCCGAACGCCG
>JAYUHG010000226.1:0-1673 GCA_043767195.1 Gammaproteobacteria bacterium
CTAGGCCAAGCTGCTGTTACTAACTCCCCCAACTGGAACCGCGCCCTATACTGTGGGTCAATAGGCAGTAGCCACCATTGGGGAACCGCCATGCTGAAAAAATGGGGTCGGAGTGATTTATGTTGGGGCATGCACCAAAACAATTCACTCCGACCCCAATTCCCCTTTGAGTTGATTGGGGATTTGGTGCAATGGAAAGTGTAATCAGTAGTTGTCCTGGACTTTGCTTGTGAAGAAACGGCTCAGGCCGCGATTCGCTGGATGCTTTTCCCCCGGACACCCGGCCTCGCCTTCTCGAGGTCGTAGTCCATTTGCAGTCCGGTCCAGAATTTCTCCGATGTGCCCAACGCACCCGCCAGCCGCAACGCCGTATCCGCAGTAACGGCGCGCTTGCCAAGGACAATCTCATTGACCCGGCGCGGAGGGACAGCCATCGCTCGTGCCAGCGCATTCTGACTGATACCAAGCGGTACCAGGAACTCTTCCAATAAAACTTCACCGGGATGAATATTGGGCAGCTTCTTCATTTCAGTTCCTTAATGATAATCGACGATCTCAACCTCAGCCGGACCCTGCGCAGTCCAGATAAAGCAGATTCGCCACTGGTCATTGATGCGGATACTGTATTGACCCGCCCGCTTTCCACGTAATTGTTCCAAACGGTTGGCCGGCGGGAGCCTGAGATCCACCAGAGTCACTGCATTGTTCATCATACGCAGTTTGCGGCGCGCGACTGCCTGGATAGTGAAAGGCAGTTTCCGGGAAATTCTTCCATCCCAGACAGCCAGCGTCTCCTTGCAGCGAAAACTTACGATCACGATTCAGCATAACGCCGGGCGTTATACAGAGTCAACGGCCACGTTGTTCAAAACCGTGGATGTCCCGGGTTCTGCCGATGTCGCTGGCGGCGACAGGTCAAGAGACCGTGTCGCAACATCCACATATTGGCGACACGAAGCTGATCAAAAATCGCACGCTTCGGCAAGGGTCGCGAGCAACGGCGCGCACGTTATTGTCGTAGGGAGTCAGCATCCACAAATGGCCCCGCGCCAGGCGCAAGTAGTAAATGAACCGCGGACCATGTCGTTTCCCGCGCACAGCGGCGGCCCATCACTTTGGACTTCACGGCGCAAACATGGCCTGCAGGGTCTCGTGCGTTTGCGCGAGGATCAGCGGACGCAGTGAACCCAATCGTTTGATCAAGCGGCGCTTGTCGAGCGTGCGGATCTGGTCGAGCAGGATCAGCCCCTGTTTGCCCTGGAATTTGACCCGTACGCGAAAACCCGCGGGCTGTGACCCGGTGGTCATCGGCGCCACAATGGCGGTACGCAGATCCGCAAGCATTTCCGGCGGCGAGATCAGGACGCACGGACGTGTCTTGCGGATCTCGCCGCCCACGGTTGGATCAAGCTGCGCGAGCCAAATCTCTCCGGTCTTCATTACCACTGCAACCGTTTATCATCCTCATTGGCGAGTTCAGGCCACACCGGCGCATCCTCACCAGCGGCAGCCAGACGAGCGCTATCTTCGGCCCAACCAGCACGCGGGTTACGGCGGGCGGGTCGTATCTCAATGATGCCGTTGCGCACCTGCAGATCCGCACGCCCGGTCAGCCCCACCTGGGCAAGAATGGGCTTGGGGATCAATACGCCCTGCGAATTGCCCATTTTACG
>JAYUHG010000227.1:0-4089 GCA_043767195.1 Gammaproteobacteria bacterium
TACCTAAGTAATCTCTGAACAACCCCATCCTGGGGTTGTCAGAGGACGGCAGAAACTTGCTCCTGGCAGTTTCTGCATTTCCGCCATCCATGGCGGTCGCAGTGCATCCCTGCACTGCGGGAAGCTCTGATGTTAATCAGAGCTTCCCTAACGTCGTTGTGGGGCATTGGCTTGTTGGTGCCAGCAGCAAATTGCCGCTAAATCAGAACGGTGACGCATTTGTCACTACGCCGACCTGGTCCGACGGCTGGGTGGGAGCCATGCAACCCACTGATGTAGGTCAGCGCGCCAACCTGCTAAGGCCGATACCCCTTCGGCATGTGCCCCGATAATCCGCGCATCATGTTGGCCACGCCGCCCTTCTTGGTCATTTTTTTCATCATTTTCTGCATTTGATCAAATTGCTTTAACAGCCGGTTCACGTCCTGGATCTGGGTGCCGGAGCCACTGGCGATACGGCGCTTGCGAGAACCGTTGATGACATCGGGGCGACGGCGTTCGCCCGGGGTCATCGAGGTGATAATGGCGTCCAGATGTACCAGATGCCGATCATCCACCTTTTGCAGGGCTTCCTTGGGTAACTGCATGCCACCGGGCAACTTGTCCATGAGGCTGCTCAGCCCTCCCATGTTGCGCATCTGTTGCAACTGCCCGCGAAAGTCGTCCAGATCGAAACCCTTACCCTTACGCAGCTTCTGCGCCAGATCATCAGCCTGCTTCTTGTCGGTTTTGCGCTCCACTTCCTCGATCAGGCTCAGCATGTCGCCCATACCGAGAATGCGGGAAACCACGCGCTCGGCGTGGAAGGGTTGCAGGTCCGCGGTCTTTTCCCCCACGCCCATGAACAGGATGGGGACACCGGTGGCATGACGCACGGACAGCGCCGCGCCACCGCGGGCATCGCCGTCCATCTTGGTGAGAATGACACCGGTGAGGGGCAATGCGGCGGAGAACGCCGTGGCCGCGCGCACCGCGTCCTGGCCCATCATGCTGTCCACTACAAACAACGTGTCCGTGGGTTGTGCGAGTGCATGCAGCTCGCGCACCTCCGCCATCATGGCGTCGTCCACGTGCAGGCGCCCGGCAGTGTCAATGATCAGCACATCCATGAACTTCGCCCGCGCCTTTTGCAATGCGGCGGTGGCGATGGCCACCGGTGTCTGGGTGATCTGAGCGGGAAAATACTCAAGTTGATTTTCCTGGCACAGGCGCGCCAGTTGTTCCAGGGCGGCCGGGCGATAGATGTCGGTGCTGGCCAGCAACACGGATTTTTTCTGTTGCTCCCGTAACCAGCGACCGAGCTTGGCCACGGTTGTGGTCTTGCCCGCCCCCTGCAATCCGGCCACGAGAATAATCGCCGGCGGCGCCACCGCCAGGCGCAGCGCCCCATCCAGGCCCAGCACGGCCTGTAATTCATCGCGGACAATGCGCACCACCGCCTGTCCCGGTGTCAGGCTGGCCAGTACCTCCGCGCCCAGGGCTTTGCCGCGTACGCTGTCAATGAAGTCCTTGACCACCGGCAGGGCCACATCGGCTTCCAGCAGCGCCATACGCACTTCGCGCAAGGCACTGTCCAGGGCCTCCTCGGTAATGCGCGCACTGCCGCGTAACTCGCGCACAACGCGATCCAGCCGGGCAGTAAGATTTTCAAACATGGACAGGTACCGAATGGGATGGGAAGCGGCGGGCACTATAGCCGGAAAGCATGACAGAGTGAATTTGCGCGCCAGCGCCCGGGCCAGCGAGATTCACATACAATAGCGCTATGTACACATGCCATGACGTATTTTTGTCCGCCCGATGCTGAATCTGGCCGCGGCATTTCTATATCTGACCGGGGTGCTGGTCTGGGGAGCAGGCATGGCACGGGGAACCACGGAGGCCTCGGCCTTGCGTGTGCGCTTATTGGTCCCCGGCTGTCTGGCGCTGATTCTGCACGCAGTACTCTTGTATCCGTCGCTGTTTACGACTCAGGGACTCAACCTCGGTTTTTACAATGCCCTTTCCCTGATGACCTGGTTTGCCGCGCTGCTAATCATGGCGGCCATGCTGTTCCGCCCGGTGGAAAACTTGACCCTGATCTTCTTCCCGGCGGCGGCCATGAGCCTGTTGCTGGAACTGGCGTTCGCCAACGAGCATATCGTCGCCACCGGCGCATCATTGGGCGTACGGGCGCATATCGCCCTGTCCATCGCCGCCTATGCCCTGCTTACCATCGCCGCGGGTCAGGCATTGATTCTTGCGGCGCAAGAACGGCTGCTGCGTGCCCGGCAGCCGGTGCAGGCCATGCGCCTGCTGCCGCCATTACAGATCATGGAGGATCTGTTAATCCAGATCCTGGCCGGCGGATTTTTCTTTCTCAGCCTGAGTCTGGCCACGGGCTTCATGTTTGTCCAGAACCTGCTGTCCCAACACCTGGCGCACAAGACCGTGTTTGCCGTGCTGGCCTGGATCACCTTTGCCCTGGTACTGGCCGGTCGCTGGGCGCGGGGCTGGCGCGGACACCGGCTCATCAACCTGACCCTGGGCGGGTTTGTATTGCTGCTGCTGGCCTACTTCGGCTCCAAGTTCGTCCTTGAGTTGATCCTCGAACGTGTATGATCTGATCCGGTCGTCGTGGTGGCGACCGGCGCAACCCCACTGTATTTCGCACCCATGGACTTCGAAAACTTCTACATAGACGATATTTCATCGGCAACGCTGTACGGCGCCCTGGCGCTGCTGATACTTATTTCGGCATTTTTCTCCGGTTCCGAAACCGGACTCATGGCGCTGAACCGTTACCGCCTGCGACACCTGGCCCGGCAGGGCAACCGCGGCGCGATCCTGGCCGAATCCCTGTTGCGCCAGCCGGACCGGCTCATCGGTCTGATCCTGCTCGGCAACAATCTGGTCAACAATTTGGCGGTATCACTGGCTACGGTCATCGCCCTGCGCGTGGTCGGCGAAGCCGGCTTGTTTGTGGCGCCCCTGGTATTCACGCCGTTGCTGCTGGTATTCGGTGAAGTGGCACCGAAAACCCTGGGCGCCGTGCGCCCGGAACGGTTGGCGTTCCCGGCCGCCTATGTTTTCAGTTTCCTGAACAGCCCGTGGAATCCCATGGTCTGGACCGCCTGGGTGATCAATCGCCTGGCCAACGGCGTTCTGCTCTTGTTCGGCATCAATATCAGCGAACGCGGCGAGGAAGCCATGACGCGCGAGGAACTGCGCACCGTGGTCATGGAATCCGGCGCCATGATCCCGCGCAAGCATCAGCGCATGTTGCTCAGTATTCTGGATCTGGAAAGTGTGCGTGTGGCCGACATCATGGTGCCGCGCGGCGAAATCACCGGCATTGATCTCAACGATTCCGAAGAGAAAATCCTCAGCATCATAGATAACTGCCAGCACACGCGCATGCCGGTGTACCGGGATAACATAGACAACATCGTCGGCATCCTGCATGTACGCAACCTGCCGCGGGTGATTGCCACGCGGGAAGATTTTCGCAAGGAAAATCTGGAGGGTATCCTGCGTGAACCCTACTTCATCCCCATGGGTACACAACTGCACCAACAGTTAATCCATTTCCAGCAGCGGCGCTCCCGTATCGGTCTGGTGGTGGATGAGTACGGTGTAATCCAGGGTCTGGCGACGCTGGAGGATCTGCTGGAAGAAATTGTTGGCGAGTTCACCACGGACTTACAAACCTTTGCCGCGGACATTCACAAACAGGAGGATGGATCCAGCCTCATCAGCGGCAGCGCCAGCATCCGCGACATTAACAAGCAAATGGGTTGGGAGTTACCCAGCGACGGACCGCGCACTTTGAATGGACTAATCCTGGAGCACCTGGAGACCATGCCGGAGACCGGAACATCGTTGCGAATTGCCGATTACACTATTGAAATCACCCAGGCCGCGGATAATGCCGTGCGCATGGCCAGGGTCAACCGACTGCCGGCGGAGTCTGAAGGGTAAAACATAGCTACAAACTAAAAGCTACAAGCTGCAATGTGGCGCTTGGTTTCTCCTTTCAGTCAGTTCCTTGTAGCTTGTAGCTTGTTGCTTGTAGCTATATCGTTTCCACCGCATCACTGAGTTTCCGCA
>JAYUHG010000228.1:0-1666 GCA_043767195.1 Gammaproteobacteria bacterium
CTGGCGTTAATGAAGGCCGCCCAGGCATTGGCGCTGTTCGATGGCATGCAGTTTGTGACCCCGGATCACATCCAGGAAATCGCCGCACCGGTGTTGACCCATCGCCTGATGCTGGACTCCCAGGCGCGCTTTGGCGGCGCGACAGCGGAGGGTGTGGTGGAGGGTGTGCTGCGGGGGGTGCGGGTGCCGGTGTGAAGACATTTAGTTACAAGTCACAAGTTACAAGTCATAAGACGGGGAAATTTGACCTCATCAATTGGCGAAAAACTGGCAAGGTTAACCATTGCCGTCCAGATTCTACTTGTAGCTCGTTGCTTATGACTTGTGACTTGTAACATCCCCATGATCCGCAATCTGCTCTACCTGAACTTCAAAATTCTTTACCGCCTCAGCAATTGGCTGCGACAGCGCTTTACGCCCACGGGCCTGGCATTGTTCGGTACTCTGCTGGCGTCCGGGGTCTTCGGGATTAACACGCGCCAGACACTTGCCTATCAGATCTTCGCGTTTCTCGCGGCAGTCATGCTGGTGAGTCTGCTCAGCAGCCTGAGATATAACCCGCAACTGCGGGTGCGCCGGGTATTGCCACGATTTGGCACTGCCGGACTGCCACTTTCCTATGCAGTGGAATTAACCAATGCCGGCAAACAAACACAACGAGATCTGTGCCTACTGGATGAACTGGAATCCTCCTTCCCATCCCTGGCCGAGTTTCGCCATGGCCGGGATCCGGAAGATGCCAGGCGCAATTGGTTTGATCGAAAGGTTGGCTACCCGCGGTTGATGGGTCAGATACAGCAACAACGTGGGGCATCTCTGGCACCGGTGGAATCGCCCCCGCTGTTACCGGGAGAGACCACGCGTCTGGACCTGGAGTGTATGCCCCTGCGCCGCGGCTACCTGCGCTTCCGGCGTATGGCATTGGGGCGACCGGACCCCTTTGGCCTGTTTCGCGCACTGCGCGGTATCCCGGCCCCGGAAAATTTGTTGATCCTGCCGCGCCTGTATCGCGCTCCCGAGATACGGTTGCCGGGGCAGCGCCGATTTCAACCTGGCGGTATGACCCTGGCCAGTACCGTGGGTGACTCCCAGGAATTTCTTTCCCTGCGTGATTACAGACCCGGTGATCCGCTGCGCGCCATTCACTGGCGCAGCTTTGCCAAACTGGGACACCCGGTAGTAAAGGAATTTCAGGACGAATTCTTCGTTCGTCAGGGGCTGGTTCTGGACACCTGCATGGATGGCGATTCACCGGCGGAATTTGAGGCCGCGGTGTCCGTGGCCGCAACGCTGGCACTGCGCACGCCGGAACGTGACGCCCTGCTGGACCTGATGTTTGTCGGCAATCAGGCCTACCGCTTTACCATCGGTCGCGGGCTGGGGCAGATTGAAAACATGCTGGAGATTCTCGCCTGCGTGGAACCCTATAGCGCCGGAACCTTTGCCGATCTGACGGATTTGGTGTTGCGCCACAGTGGCGAGACCAGCGCCCTGATTTGTGTGCTGCTCAATTGGGACGCACAGCGGCAACTGCTGGTGGATAAGGTTCAGCGACTTGGCATTCCGGTACTGGCATTGATCATCGGCGCTGATAGCGCCGGGCTTGCCGTAACGCCCGGCCCTCTGGCCGCCACACCAGCACGTCTTGTGGCGCTGCCGGTCACTG
>JAYUHG010000229.1:0-4070 GCA_043767195.1 Gammaproteobacteria bacterium
AGGCGCAGCAAGCCGTCGGCGACAAAACCCTGCAAGCGCGGTCGCTCCCGCTCAAAGTAATCCCAGAACACCAGGTCCCAATCGTGCTCGATATCCGCCGTGCGCAGTGAAAAATCGCAGATCAATGTCATGATCACCTGGCGCCGCAATTTGTCGTCGGCACTGAGTACCAGCCCGCGCTCCACCGGCAACTGACCTGAGGCCACAAGTGATTGGTAGCTCTTTAACGCACGCGCATTCTGCGCATAGCAGTCAGCCACCTGGCTGATGCTGCTCATGCCGAGACCAATCAGATCACAATCGCCATGGGTGGAATAGCCCTGAAAATTGCGCTGTAACGTGCCACCGTCACGCGCCGCGCAAAGAGCGTCGCCCGGCAGGGCGAAGTGGTCCATGCCGATGTACTCATATCCGGCGCCAGTGAGCCGGGAAATCGCCAGTTCCAGAATACGCAACTTGGCCTCAGCGTCGGGCAACTCGGTTTCGGAGATCTGCCGCTGCGCCTTGAACCGTTGCGGCAGGTGTGCATAGTTGAACACCGACAAGCGGTCCGGACGCATGCCGATAATGTGTTCCAGTGTGCGATCAAAACTGTCCGGCGTCTGGTGCGGCAAACCGTAGATCAGATCCATACCCACGGAGTGAAATCCCTGCTTGCGTATTGCCGTCACCGCCGACCAGACCAACTCCTCGGGCTGAATGCGATTCACGGCTTGCTGCACGTCTTTATCCAGGTCCTGTACACCCAGACTGATGCGGTTGAAACCCAGTTGCCGCAACAATGCAATAGTGTCCGCGCGCAAAGTGCGCGGGTCCACCTCAATGGAACACTCGGGCTCCGGCGCCAGATGAAAATCCCGGCGCAGGCGCAGCATCAGTTGCGCGATTTCGTCGTCGCCCAGAAATGTGGGAGTACCACCGCCAAGATGCACCTGTTCCACCACCCGATCCTTATCGAACAAGCTAGCTTGCAGCTCCAGTTCCAGATACAGATGGCGCAGGTACTCACTTGCACGGCTCCGATTGCGCGTTACCACCTTGGTGCAGGCGCAGTAAAAGCACACCGTCTCACAAAAAGGAATATGCACGTACAGGGACAACGGCGCCGGTATCGGGTCGTCATTTGAATCCTGCGCGCAACCACGGTAAGTATCGGCGCCGAAATCTTCGCGGAACTGCAATGCAGTCGGGTAGGAGGTATAACGCGGGCCGTGGACATCGTAACGGCGGATCAGATCTGCGTCGAAAATGGGCGGTTCACCCTGGCGGCAAGTCCCATTCACAAGCACCGGCAGCGCGCTCATCAGAACTTGATGGTGGCGAACACCCAGGCCTTGGCGGCGTCATTGATGACGGCACCGCGTGGGCTCACACTACCGGCGCCATTGCGCAGCAGGTTATCCGGGTTTCTGTCGGCGTTGTACCGGGCGTATTTGAGGCCCAGCGTGTAGTGTTCGTGAAAAGTTCGCGTCACCATGACGTTTACTTCGTCACCGTAATCATAGTCAAGATTGTCGGAATTCAGATCGTGGTACTCAAGCGTGACTTTCGCTCCCACGACACCCATGCTCGCGGTCACATAGTAGTCCTGGATCCCATCCTGGGGCGTATCCAGAAAACGGTCCGCCCAGCCCTGGTAAGGATGACCCGTGGCCAGTGGCGTAATGAAGCGATCCGTGCCGCCATCGCCATCCAGCAACTCATAGCTGAATTTGACACTGAGACTCTCCACGGCACTACCGAGTGTGACCACGGCGCCGCCTTCCGCCAGCATATAGTTCGCGGCGATATGCCCGGGATTCCCGGCGTAATCGGTCTCATGGGCATATTCCAGGGCATATAGCGCCTTCCATGGCTTGCTCAATTCGCGCGCGCCGGAGAAACGGGCACCATAGGTCTGGACGGAATTTCCCGGTGCGTTGTTGAAGTCAAGCAGGTAGGCGTAGGCCTCCAGCTTGCCCAGCGGTATCCCGGCGTACTGCACATTGACCAGATGCGAGTCGCCGCGAAAGTTCGCCAGGCTGCTTACCGCCGCCTCATCGGTAAAGATGCGGTTCACATTCCAGGAATAGACGTAATCAATGATCGTGTCCGGCAGGGAGCGATTCTGCGCGGAAAAGGCGTCGTGATTCATCCAGTTCTGGCGCCACAACACCGTGCCGATGAAGCGATGGAATGGGGCATCGCGGAAAGTCACGATCTGCCGGCCCAGCTTCAACGTCGTGCCCGGCAGTCCGGCGTAACTCACAAAGCCTTCAATGAAGTCCGTGTCCGCCGGGTCCGCTATCAGCGCGTGCCGGGTCTTGCTGTTGGGCCGCTGGGTGCCATCATCGTAGTCGTCCTCGAATACGTCGCGCACGTCCTGCAGCAGGCCACGGGCGCCAAAGCCATGGAATTGGCCCGTGGTGTAACCGAAGGTGGTGCGCAGTGTGGAAGCATCCCCCGGCTCCGGTCGCAGATCATCGTCCACATGTTCATAGCGGTAATTCATCAGGAAATCGAATTTGCCGCCGCTGAGCGCCTGCCAGAATCCGTCGTCAGCGCGAACCGGCCCGGTAGCAACCGCCAGCGCAAGGGCGCAAGACAAGGACAGCACACGCCCCACGGCATTCCGGGCATCCGCGCCGACCCAGACAGACAAATAGCTGAGCTGTTTCATGCGGACAAACCATAGCCCTACATCGTGAACCCGGATTTGACCTGCATCAAATGAACGAAGGGAATTGACCCGACGACTGGAGATACTCCGGCCAGTGCCTGTCAGTGGCTGGTGCCGCGGGAATGACTGATCTTGTTCCATACGTTGTACTTCCCGGAGGGCTTGTCCATGGGCAGGCGCTTGATGACTTCCAGCGTACGCGCGTCGTATACCAGCACGGCGCCATCATCCTCCCAGATACTGAGCAGCGCGAAACGGCCATCGCGGGTAAATTCCACATGGGCCGCGGTGCGGCCTGGTTCGGGCCGCAGCGTACGCACAATCTCCAGCGAGTTTTTGTCTATCACATGAATTACATCCTTGTTCGGCCCATTAAATACATCCACCCAGGCATAGGGCGTCGCCTCGTGACTGCGCATGAAGAAACCCGGGCCTTGGGTGTCAATGCGTTTGACGGTTTTCCAGTCGCGCAGGTTGATAACCGTCACCACCGGCTGTTGCAAATTCGGCGTGGCCAACACATCGGTACCTTGCCAGGACCAGGTGATGCCGGAGCCCAGGTGCGGCAGGCCCGGTAACTCCACGTCCGCGATCTTCCTACCCACCAGCAGATTGATGACCTGCCCATTCTTTCCCTCCCGCGCGGCGCCGATGAGATTTTTATAGTCAGGGTCGAAGAAAAAATCATCCAGGTAGTCTTCCATGGCGATGCGGCGCACTGGAAAGCGACCCGTGGGCGGCGGACCCTCGTCCCGGTAATCATGCACACGCCCGTGAAACGGCGGCTCGTCCGCATAGGATATTTCCCAGACTTCCGGCAAATCCTTCAGCGCCAGAATGAAACTCTGGCGCGGCGGGGCGTCATATACGGCGCTGACCCGTGAACTCTGACCGGACTCGTCTTGCACCGGGATTACGCGGATCAACTCCAGCGTTGCGGCATCCAGCAGCACCAGGGTATGGGGCAATATATTGCCCACGGCCACATAGCGGCCATCGCCGGACACCGCCAGATTGCGCGTGTTAATCCCGGCGCGCACTTCCGCCACCAGCTTCAGACTGTATAAATCGAACTTGGATATCCATCCATCGCGGGAGCCGAAATAGACAAAGCGCCCATCCGGAGAAAATTTTGGACCTCCATGCAGGGCGAAGCGCGACTTGAAGCGATGCAAGGGTTCAAATTTATCGCCGTCCAGAATGGTGACGTGGTGGGAACCGGACTCCACCACGACAAAGAGATTCAGGGGGTCCGCATTCCAACCCGGCTTATCATCCAGGTTGGCCGCATCAGTGACCAGCACATGACTGGCGCGGATCTGCGCCTCGCCCCATACCGGTACTTCCGCTAACGGCGTGAAAATCAATTCCGTCAGGGATGCCTGTTCAGTGTCGGTCAGTATGCCCGCGA
>JAYUHG010000230.1:0-1660 GCA_043767195.1 Gammaproteobacteria bacterium
GTTCAGCGTGATACAGCGTCAGGGTGAGCAGGGTCGTGTCCCAGACGATTTCCTGATTCTGGAAACTGCCCGCGAAGCTGAAGCGCGCCAGCGCGGGCGCAAGCGGAGCAAGCATCTGATAGGCAATGCCCTGAACCTCGCGGGCAAGCGGGTAGAGCTGGGTCACAGATGCGGGACAGCGTCGATTCTGCCCGCAACCGGTCTTACACGCAGCCGGTGGGCTTCGGCAGGCCGCCCCATTTGCAGATCAACTTCATCGGCCCTTTCTTGAAGAGCGCGTACAGATCGTTGGTGGTCACGTCCATGGCCTTGGCGAACTTGCGCAACGGCGGAACCACGCCGTCTTCCTCGTACATGCGGCGTGCTTCATTGATGTAATGCATGATCTGGTCGTTGACCTCAATGCCGTCGCTGGCGGCAAGTTGCGGCACCAGTTCTTCGCTCCACAGGTCGCGATCCAGCAGAAAACCGTCGCCATCAACGTCCAGAGTTTTGGTTGCTGTCTGTTCCATTGTCGTGCCCTCAATCTGGTATGCAGGTTGTGCCTGGGGTACAGGCGTTGATCGGCGCCAGCTTAGCAAGAAAAAATAATCTTGGCACGGAACATGCAAACACTCAGGGAGTGAATGGGTATCTACCGGCGAAACTGCCCGTGTGCAGCCGCGCGGGATCGGTACTAAACTATTCGTAGATTATCGACCCGCGGTGATCCAGACATGCGCAGTTTTATCCGCCACCCCACTGATGTTCCCATCGAGATCCGGCTCGGGGATCAGGGCTGCGAACGCGAACCGCTGCGCAACGTGAGCACGGGCGGTTTATGTTTTCAGTACCCGGAGGCAGCGCCGATCGGCAGTGTCATTGTCGTGCGCATCGCGCTCACCTCGCCGCCTTTCGAGGCGTGTTGCCGCGTGGCCTGGTGCCAGGCGGATGTCGGCGCCTGGCAGGTGGGCGTCGAGTTTCTGGATCAGGATGATTTGTTTCGCCTGCGCATGGTGGAGCAGATTTGCCACATCGAACAATACCGCGCCACCACGGCGAGTCTGGGCCGTACATTAAGCAGCCATGAGGCGGCCGTCGAATGGATCGAACAATATGCCGAGGCCTTCCCTTTCCCGCAGGCTGTTGATCAGCACCAGGACAAATCGAAGTAGCACCCGGGTCGCGCGCCGGTTGTTTTTCTACGGCCTGCCGGCTGGCCACGATGTAGAATAGCCGTTCATACCCGGATGGCTCCATGCCCCCTTTGTTCCCCCTGTTTGCCTCTGCCCCGCGCGGTATCGAGCCACTGCTGGCCGATGAGCTGCGTGCGCTCGGCGCCGAGAATGTCAAGGAAACGCGCGCCGGGGTGACGTTCAGTGGCGATCTGACGCTCGCGTATCGAGTTTGCCTGTGGTCGCGGGTGGCCAATCGCGTGCTGCTGCCGCTCGCCAAATTTCCGGCGCCAACGCCGGAGGCGCTGTACGACGGTGTACGTGGCATCGACTGGAGTACGCATCTCGACCAGAACGGAACCCTGGCGGTGGAATTCAACGCCTACCGATCGGCGATCACCCACACCCATTACGGTGCACTCAAGGTCAAGGACGCGATTGTCGATCAGTTCCGCGAACGCAGCGGTGTGCGGCCATCGGTAGCGACCGATGAACCGGATGTGCGC
>JAYUHG010000231.1:0-1658 GCA_043767195.1 Gammaproteobacteria bacterium
ATGTCTAATGTCGCAGGGACCTTTTACGAGATACGAACGACGAGATGCGCTTCACGAACGACGAACTACGATGACTATTAACGTCCCCAACTGGCTCCACCCTCAAAACACCATCGTCACCGCCAGCGCCCGCCTGGCGCGCCGATTATCCTGGCAATTCACGGCGGCGCGGATGGCGGCAGGGGAGCCGGTATGGGAGACGCTGGATATATTGCCCTGGCAGAGGTGGCTGGATCGGTTGTGGTCATGGCATCAATGGGCCGACGCTAACGCGGAAGTAAAGATCAGCGCGGCGCAGAGTCACTTGCTCTGGCAGCAGATACTGGAGGCATCTCCGCAACGCAAGCGCATGTTGCAACCGGCCACGGTGGCGGAGCGGGCCATGGATGGCTGGCAGTTGTTGCAGGAGTGGGGATTGCCGGCTTTCCCTGATGGGGTGTTCCTGAATGAAGATGCCCGCGCGTTTCGCGCCTGGGCCAAGGCCTATCAAGAAAAGTGTGCGGAACATCGGTGGCTGGATGAATTCGCCCTGGTGGGGGAACTGACGCGCATTGTCCAAAAGAGTGGTCCGGTGGATCAGCGTCCGCTGGTTTTCATGGGATTTGATGATCTGGCGCCGGCGCGCGCTGGATTGCTGGACGCCCTTGCTCAATCCGGTGTGCCCGTTTCCAGGCCTTCCAGCCGTGCGGTTCCAGGAGCGCGGCGGCGATCTTCTTATACTGATATCCGGGCGGAGATACTTGCCTCGGCCCGCTGGGCCAAAACCTGCATTGAGAAAAATCCGGCGGCCACCATAGGCGTTGTCATTCCCGGACTGCAATCCCGGCGCACGGCGGTGCAGGAAATATATGCCGATGTGCTGACGCCGGCGGCATTGTTGCAGGCATCCGATGCTGCCGCCTCCATATTCAGCATCGCCGTGGGCCATCCGCTCAGCACTCAGATGGTGATTGATTATGGCTTTCTCCTGCTGGGGTTTGCCACCGGATCCGCAGCGCTGACGGATGTGGCGGCGTTGTTGCGCAGCCCCTATGTCCACGGCGCGGAGGCGGAGGCCGCGCAACGGGCTTTATTCGACGCGCGACTGCGGCAACGCCGTGAACCGGAACTGGCGTTGGATACATTGTTGGCGGAAGGGGAAAGGCAATCCGAGCCGGCACTGAAACCAACAGTGTTGCTTGATTCCCTGCGGGTACTGAGAGATCGATCACGGGAGCTGCCCCGGCGCCAGACTGCCGCCGTCTGGGCGCGGGCATTTTCCGAATTACTGAAACAGACCGGCTGGCCTGGGGACCGAACTTTCACCAGCGTTGAGTATCAAGCCTTGAATGCCTGGCGTGAACTGCTGGGTGAACTGGCGTCGTTGGATTCAATGGCGGATCCCATGAGTTTCAGTGGCGCGCTGGGACATCTGCGCCGGCTGGCGGCGGAGCGACCGTTCCAGCCACAGACGGCGGAGGCCCCGATCCAGATTATTGAAATGGCGGGCGCCGCGGACATGGGCTTCGATCACCTGTGGGTGATGGGCCTGCATGAGGAGGCCTGGCCGCCCACTGCGCAACCGAATCCATTTCTGCCGCTGACATTGCAACGGGAATATGTCATGCCGCACAGCAGTGCCGAAGGGGAACTGCAGCGCGCGCGCCGCATTACGCATG
>JAYUHG010000232.1:0-4052 GCA_043767195.1 Gammaproteobacteria bacterium
TTCACCGGGCGCGCTCACCACGCCGCGCCAGGATTGCATCGTGCCTTCCACATTGATGAAGCTGCCGTCGGTTTCCGCGTACATACCCACGGGCAACAATATATGCGCGTATTCCCGCGCCGCGTCGGTGACATAGGAGTTCAAGGAAACCACACACTCGGCGCTTCCCAGTGCGGCCAACAGTTGCGCCGGGTTGGCGCTGTCCGCCTCGGGTTCCACCTGATACAAGAGAAAACCTCGCTCACCCTTCTTCACCATGGCGCCCACATCCAGACCGGTACGTGGCGCCGGTTTGCCACCGGGTCCGCGGTGAGGTACCGCGCCCGCCAACCAGGCGCCCGAGGAATTTGTCGCCTCACCCAAATAACCGAATGTGGCACCAGCCAGGGTCGCCAATTGACCCGCCACAAAACGCAGCGCGGCGGCATCAGGAATGGAAGCGGCCAGATTGCCCAGCAGAATACTGTTGCGACCGGCACGTGACAGATGTTGCGCTAGGCGCTTGTGATCCTCGCTGATAGCCACATCCGCCAGCCAGGACTCCCGCGCCAGCGGATCAGATTTCAATTCCGCCAGTGCCTTGCATACCCCGGCCACGGTCCGCACCAGATCCCCGGGCGCCGCGCGCAGAACTTCCGTCAAATCATAGTTACAAGGGAACGCCACCGGGTTGATCTGCATAATGCGCGCGCCACGCAACGCTGCCTTGCGCAGCCGATGATTCAGCAACGGCTGTTCCTTGCGCGGATTGCCGCCGATGACCAATGCACATTCCAGCCGTTCCAGATCGGCAATCGTTTGCCCCAGCCAGGGGAATACCGGGGCCGCGTCCTGATCGGAGAAATCCAGTTGCCGCAGGCGATGATCAATATTGGAGCAGCCGGCGCCGCGTAACAGCTTCTGGAACAGGAATAATTCTTCCACGGTGGCCGTGGGCGCAATCAATCCACCGACCGCCGCGGCATCCGACTTCAGAATTGAACCCAGGCGATTACCCACCGCGGCAAAGGCCGTCTCCCAATCCACTTCGCGCCAGGTCCCATTCTCTTTCACCATGGGTGCCTGCAGACGATCCGCGCTATACAACCCTTCATAACTGTAGCGATCCCGATCCGACAGCCAAACCTCGTTAATGGCTTCGTTCTCCGCCGGCACCACGCGCATCACCTGATCATTCTTGATGTGGAAATGGATATTGGAGCCGACACCATCATGGGGCGCGATCCCAGGCTGCTGGGTCATTTCCCAGGTGCGCGCCGAAAACCGGAACGGCTTGGAGGTCAACGCTCCCACCGGGCACAAATCAATGACATTGCCCGACAGTTCCGAAGCCATGCTCTGCTCCACGAATGTCCCAATCTCCATGAACTCCCCGCGCCCAGTGGCACCCAGCTCACGCAAGCCGGCCACTTCTTCGCCAAAGCGGACACAGCGCGTGCAATGAATGCAGCGCGTCATCTCCGTCTGCACCAGCGGCCCGATGTCCTTGTCCCGCACCACGCGCTTGGTTTCCTGATAGCGCGACACATCGCGCCCATAGCCCATGGCCAGGTCCTGCAATTCGCATTCGCCACCCTGATCGCAAATCGGGCAATCCAGGGGATGATTAATCAGCAGAAACTCCATAACGGACTTCTGCGCTTCCAGCGCCAGCTTCGAGCGCGTCCGCACTTTCATGCCATCCATCACCGGCGTGGCACAAGCCGGCAATGGCTTCGGCGCCTTCTCCACATCCACCAGACACATGCGACAGTTCGCCGCCACGGTCAGCTTCTTGTGATAGCAAAAGCGCGGCACATAAATGTCGTGCGCATCCGTTACCTGGATGAGCATTTGGCCCTTCTTTGCGGTCAGGGCCATGCCATCAACTTCGATTCTTATAGTGTCGTCAGCCATATTTATCATCGTTCGAATTTTGTGAAGCGTATCTCGTGAAGCGTATCTCGTAGGAATGGGCTCACTTGATTCCTTTCACGCTTCACGAGATACGTTTCACGCTTCAGGCTGCCTTACTCCCCTCACCCTCAATAATGCTTCTGCCGCCATTAAGAATCATGTACTCAAACTCATGTCTGTAATGTTTCAAGAAACTCTGCACCGGCCACGCAGCCGCGTCGCCTAACGCGCAAATGGTGCGGCCTTCGATCTTGTTGGCCACATCCACTAATTTATCCAGATCGGGCATGGCGCCTTTGCCTTCGGTGATCCTGGTCAACATGCGATAGAGCCAGCCGGTGCCTTCGCGGCAGGGGGTGCATTGGCCGCAGGATTCGGAGAAATAGAAACGCGAGATGCGCTTCAGCATGTTCACCATGCAGGTCGTCTCATCCATGATCACCACGGCGCCGGAACCCAGGGCCGAGCCGGCCTTTTTGATGGAGTCGTAGTCCATGTTGCACTGGAGCATGATGTCACCGGGCAACACGGGCACCGAGGATCCGCCCGGGATCACTGCCTTTAGTTTGCGGCCCTTCCACATGCCGCCGGCCAGTTCCAGCAAGTCCTTGAAAGGCATGCCCATGGGCACTTCAAAATTGCCGGGCTTGGCCACATGTCCGCTGACGGAAAAGCATTTGGTGCCGCCGCTGTTGGGAACGCCCTGCTCCATGAACCACTTGGCGCCCTTGCGCAGGATGGTCGGCGCGGTAGCGAAGGTCTCGGTGTTGTTGATGGTCGTCGGCTTGCCATAGAGACCAAACTGCGCCGGAAATGGCGGCTTGAACCGCGGCATGCCCTTTTTGCCTTCCAGGGACTCCAGCAATGCCGTCTCCTCGCCGCAGATGTAGGCACCGGCGCCCAAGGTGCAAAAGAGATTAATGGTAACGCCAGAGCCCAGGGCATTCTCACCCAGATAGCCCGCTTGATAGGCCTCGGCCAAAGCCGTCTCGAAACGGCGATAGGGCTCATCCATGAATTCGCCGCGCACATAGTTGTATCCCACCGTGGCACCCATGGCGTAACAGGCGATGGCCATGCCTTCCACCAACGAGTGCGGATTGAAACGCAGAATATCCCGATCCTTGCAAGTGCCCGGCTCCGATTCGTCGGAGTTGCACACCACATATTTTTGTTTATCCGAGGGCGCCGCCATGAAACTCCATTTCATGCCCGCCGGGAATCCGGCGCCGCCACGGCCACGCAGACCGGAGGCCTTCATTTCATCAATGATCGAAGCAGGCGGCACCTTCTCGCGCAGGATCCGCTCCAGCGCTTCGTAGCCACCGACCTTGCGATAATTCTCCAGGGTCCACGGCTGCTCAAATTGCAGCGTGGCATAACAGACCTGATTGATCTCAACCTTGCTCATTATTTCAATCCGTCCAGAACCGCATCCACCTTTTCCGGTGTGAGATTTTCATGAAATACATGATCCACCATCATCATCGGACCGCCACAACAGGCCGCCAGGCACTCTTCTTCACGCTTCAAATGAATGCGCCCATCCGGCGTACTTTCCCCGGTCTTGATCCCCAGCCGCTTTTCCGCATGGGTAACAATGGCATCGGAACCGCGCAACATACAGGAGATGTTGGTGCAAATGGAGACACTGTGCCGCCCGACTTTCTTCGTCTCCAGCATGGAGTAAAAGCTGGCCACTTCATACACCGCAATCGGCGCCATACCCAGATAATCCGCCACCGCATCCATCAATTCCTTGGACAACCAACCGCCATTCTCATGCTGCACTTCGCGCAGAGCGGCCAGTACGGCGGAGCGCTTCTGATCAGCCGGGAACTTGGCCAGCCAGCGATCAATTTCGTGGCAGGCATGCGGGGAAAGCTGTGATGTAGTCGGTTGGGACATGGACTCAATCCGCCTTCGAGCAAGAGATACTGTGAAGCGTGAAACGTGAAGCGTGAAGCGCGAAAAGACCGGGTGGAACCGTCTTTAACGAGATACGCTTCACGAGATACGCTTCACGAGTCAGGGTGTTCACCGATCAATCTCGCCAAACACAATGTCCTGCGTCCCGATCACCGCCACCACGTCCGCCAGCATGTGGCCGGTGACCATTTCGTTTATGGATGACAAATGCGCGAAGCCGGGGGCGC
>JAYUHG010000233.1:0-4037 GCA_043767195.1 Gammaproteobacteria bacterium
GTGGTTTTCGCATTCCTCACATTTTCAATGACTTGATCGTCATTGAAAATGGCGGTGCATCCCTGCACCGCGGAACCTCTGAACTTGTTCAGAGGTTCCCTAGCTGCGGTAGTCCGCATTGATTCTCACATAGTCCGTGGAAAAGTCGCAGGTCCACACCGTGGCCCGCGCCGGACCCAGGCCCAGCACAATACGCACGACAATGTCACTGTGCGCCATGACCTTCTGCCCGGCTTCCTCGGTATAGGTCGCGGCACGGGCTCCGCCGGACACAATGCATACGTCATCGAGAAAAATGTTGACCAGGCCCACATCCAGATCGCGCACGCCAGCGCGACCGGTCGCGGCCAGTATCCGGCCCCAGTTTGGATCCGAAGCAAAAAAAGCGGTCTTCACCAGCGGCGACGTGGCCACGGCGTGGCAAACCTGCAGACACTCCGTCTCATCCCGGCCCTGCTCCACCTGGACGGTAATGAATTTTGTCGCACCCTCGCCGTCGCGCACGATTGCCTGCGCCAACGTCGAACAAACCCGGGCCAGTGCACCGCGTAACGCCACAGCCTCCGCGCTATCAACATTCGTAATACACGAATTCTCCGCGACACCGGAAGCAAGCGCGATGCAGGCGTCATTAGTGGAGGTGTCGCCATCCACGGTGATGCGATTAAAGGACTCGGAGACACAGCTACGCAACAGAACATTCAGCACCGGCGCGGTGACGGCGGCATCAGTACCAATGAATGCCAGTAGCGTCGCCATGCGCGGATGGATCATGCCGGCGCCCTTGGCGATGCCGGTCACATGCACGCGCCGACCACCGATTTCCAACGCCACGGAACACCCTTTGGCCACGGTATCCGTAGTCATAATGGCTCGGGAACAATCACCCCATCCATCTGCGCGCAATGACTGCAGCAAGCCCGGCAAAGCGGTGACAATTCGATCAACGGGAAGGTGTTCGCCAATCACCCCGGTCGAAAATGGCAACACTTCAGATGCTGAGCAACCCGCCAGTGTGGCCAGTCCGGCACAGGTCGCGCACGCCGCATTCTGTCCCTGCGCACCGGTGCCAGCGTTGGCGTTACCGGCATTAATCAGGCAATAGCGTGGCCGAATCTGTGCAAGGTTCGCCCGGGCCACAGTTACCGGCGCGGCACAGAATGAATTGGTCGTGAACAGGGCGGCGGCGGCGCCCCCGGGATGCATCTCAATCAAACACAGATCCGGGCGTTGCCTGAGATAAATACCGGCACTGGCGGCGGCAAGCCGAATCCCCGGAATGGGCAACAAATTCAAATCAGTGGCTGTTCCGACGGCCATGACCCGCGCGCCCGGACGTCAGCCAAGCCGGCCATGGCACTGTTTGTACTTCTTTCCGGAACCGCACGGGCACGGATCATTCCGGCCCACCTTGGGGTCGCGGCGGATAAACGGCGCAGGAGTACCATCCGCTGCCGCCGCCAGCGGTTGTGAAGGTGCCAGCGCATTGGGTGCTTCCGGGTGACTGGTTTGCATATGCTCAGGCGCCGGGCGCCGCTCCATAGCCGCCACATCCTGCTCGGCGCGCACCTGCACTTTGCCGAGAATGGATACCAGATCGTGTTTGATGCTTTCCAGCATCTGGCCAAACATAGCAAAGGCCTCGCGTTTGTATTCCTGCTTGGGATTCTTCGCCGCATAACTGCGCAGGCCAATCCCCTGGCGTAAATGATCCATGCCCACCAGATGCTCTTTCCAGTGCCGGTCCAGTACGTCCAGCATCAGATCTTTTTCCAGCCGGCGCATCAATTCCGCCGGGACACCGCTCATGCGTTGCTCGGTTCCCTTCTGCATGGCCTCCAGCGCCCGTGCTCTCAGCACCTGATCCTGCAGATCCGGTTCCTGCTTCAGCCACATGGCCACATCCAGACGGATGCCGAACTGATGTTCCAGCGCATCCCCGAGTCCGGGCAGGTTCCACATTTCTTCGATTGATCCTTCCGGCATATAACGCGCGAAAACTTCATCCACCAGCGCCGCACGCATGTCCGCAATATCCTCCGATATATCCGTGGCCTCGATCAGATCATTTCGCCACTCGTAAATGACTTTGCGCTGATCATTCGCAACATCGTCGTATTCAAGCAGATGCTTGCGGATATCGAAATTGTGCGCCTCCACCTTGCGCTGCGCATTCTCAATCGCCTTCGAAACCATATTCGACTCAATCGCCTCGCCCTCTTCCATGCCCAGACGTTGCATCAATGCCGCCACCCGCTCGGAGGCAAAGATTCGCATCAGATTATCTTCCAGTGACAGATAGAAACGGCTTGAACCCGGGTCGCCCTGGCGCCCGGAACGCCCGCGCAACTGATTATCAATGCGCCTGGATTCGTGCCGCTCGGTGCCGATAATACGCAATCCGCCGCTGGCTATGACCTGTTTGTGACGCTCCTGCCAGGCGGCGAGGGTGCGGGCGCGTGTGGCCTCGTCCGGGTTGTCCAGTTTCTTCATCTCAGCTTCAAAGTTGCCACCCAGCACGATATCGGTACCGCGCCCGGCCATGTTTGTGGCAATGGTGACAGTCCCGGGCCGGCCAGCCTGGGCGATGATCTCCGCCTCCTGCTCATGGAACTTGGCATTCAATACCCTGTGTTTAATCCTTTCCCGATCAAGCATGGCCGCCAGTGACTCGGATATCTCAATGGAAACCGTGCCCACCAGCACCGGCTGATTGCGGGCTACACAATCATTTATGTCTTCGATAATGGCCTTGAACTTTTCCTTGCCGGTAAGAAATATCACATCCGCCTGATCGTTGCGAATCATAGTCATGTGCGTGGGAATCACCACAACTTCCAGACGGTATATTTGTTGAAACTCGAACGCTTCGGTATCAGCCGTGCCGGTCATGCCGGAGAGCTTCTGGTAGAGGCGGAAATAATTCTGGTAGGTAATGGTCGCCAGGGTCTGGTTTTCATTTTGAATGGGCACACCTTCCTTGGCCTCAATGGCCTGATGCAATCCCTCAGACCAGCGCCGCCCGGGCATGGTGCGACCGGTGAATTCATCCACGATGACCACTTCGCCATCCTTGACGATGTACTCCACGTCACGGTGGTACAGTGCATGAGCCCTGAGCGCGGCATTCAAGTGATGCAGGACCGGTATGTTGGCCGTGTCGTACAGACTCTTGCCGGCGCTGAGGATGCCGGCCTGAACCAGCAGCTTCTCCACCCGTTCATGCCCCTGTTCGCTGAGATGGGCCTGGCGGGATTTCTCGTCAATGGTGTAATCACCGCCACTGTCTTCGTCAACCTGTTTGCGCAATTGCGGCACGAGCTTGTTGATGCTCAGGTACAGGTCTGAACGATCATCAACGGATCCGGAAATAATCAGCGGTGTGCGAGCCTCATCAATGAGGATGGAATCCACCTCATCAACAATGGCGTAATTAAGTTTTCGCTGCACCCGATCTTCCGCGCGGAATACCATGTTATCGCGCAGATAATCGAATCCGAATTCGTTGTTGGTGCCGTAGGTGATATCCGCGACATAGGCGGCACGGCGTTGATCCCGATTCAGGCCTGAGACAATGACGCCGGTGGACAGACCAAGAAAGCGGTACACGGCGCCCATCCATTCCGCATCGCGGCGCGCCAGGTAATCATTGACGGTAACTATATGCACACCATCGCCGCTGAGGGCATTCAGGTACGCCGCCAATGTTGCCACCAGGGTTTTACCCTCGCCGGTGCGCATTTCAGCGATATTGCCCTCATGCAGCACCATGCCGCCGATCAACTGCGCATCGAAATGCCGCATATTCACACACCGGCGACCGGCCTCGCGCACCAAGGCAAAAGCCCGCGGCAGCAGCGCCTCCAGTGTCGCGCCATTTTGCAATTGTTGCCGGAGCTGATCTGTCTGCGCGGGAAAGTCAGCGTCGGCAAACACCGACACTTCCGCTTCCAGGGCATTAATCTGCTCAACTGACATGCGCAGTCGTTTGAGCACACGCTCATTTCTGCTGCCGAATATGCGGGTAAAAAATTTAC
>JAYUHG010000234.1:0-4023 GCA_043767195.1 Gammaproteobacteria bacterium
GTAGAGCGCGAAGACTGGGGCATTGATTTTGAGGCCGAAGTGGCAGTGATCACTGACGATGTGCCCGCCGGGGTCTCCGTCAACGGCTCCGTGCGACACATCAAGCTCCTGATGCTGGTGAACGATGTGACCCTGCGCAACCTGGTGTCGGCGGAACTGGCCAAGCAATTCGGCTTCTATCAATCCAAACCCTGGACCGCATTTACGCCGGTGGCGGTGACGCCGGATGAACTGGGGGATGCCTGGGATGGCAGCAAGCTGCACCTGCCGCTGCATTCCACACTGAATGGAAAAAAGATCGGTTCTCCAAATGCCGGTGTGGATATGACCTTCAGCTTTCCGCAACTCATCCACCACGCCGCCAAGTCGCGTTCACTGATAGCCGGCACGGTGATCGGCTCAGGCACGGTATCCAACGTGGGCAGCAAGGACGGCTCCAGTTGTCTGGCGGAAATCCGCGCGTTGGAAACCGTGGCCCAGGGCAACCCCGTGACTGATTTCATGAAATACGGGGATCGCATTCGCATTGAGATGTTTGATGGAAACGGCGCGTCCATATTCGGCGCCATTGATCAGGCCGTGGCGCCCTACAAGCCACCGTATTGAAAATGAAACTCTACGGCTATTGGCGCTCCAGCGCCGCCTACCGGTTACGCATTGCGCTGAACCTCAAGGGACTGCCCTACGAGGATGTTCCCGTGCATCTGTTGCGTGATGGCGGGGAACAATACAAAGATGATTATCTGGCGCTGAATCCCCAGGGTCGCATCCCGACACTGGTGGATGGCGATCTCACGCTCGGCCAATCCCTGGCCATCATCGAGTACCTGGAAGAAAAATATCCGGCGCCGACCCTGTTGCCAAAGGACCTGGCCGCCCGCGCCAAGACCCGGCAAATCGCTCTCGCCATCGCCTGTGACGTCCATCCCATGAACAATATTCGAGTTCTGCAATACCTGGAGAAAAAGCTGGGCGCGTCCCAGGAAACACGCGACGCCTGGTATCACCATTGGATCCGGGATGGATTAACCGCGGTGGAAAAACTCGTACACAAAACCGGTCCCTATGCCATGGGGGATAAGGTGACGTTGGCGGATGTGATGCTGATCCCGCAGCTCTATAACGCCCACCGCTTCAAGGCACCGCTGAATGATTGCCCGCGGCTATTGGCCATCGAAGCCGCGTGCCTGAAGCTCCCAGCTTTCGACAAGGCCAGACCCGAAAATCAACCCGACGCTGTTTAAAGACATCGCACTTACTCCGCCCACGGACTCAGTGTTTACATCTGGTCACGGAACCCATGAGTCAACGCTTTGTTCGCACCATCGCCACCAGCGACCTGCCGGAGAATTCCAGCAAGGCCGTGCAACTGGAGGGCAAATATATTCTGCTGTGCAATTCCGGCGGCGAATTCTTCGCCATGGATAATAAGTGTTCTCACGCTGAATCAGTGCTGGAAGGCGGACGCATTCGCAACAAATTCATCTCCTGCCCGTTGCACGGCATGCGCTTTAACTTGCGCGACGGTTCAGCCCATGGCCAGTTAACGCGCAGGCCGGTGCCGGTATATCCCGTACAGATAGTGGACGGCTTCATTGAAGTTGGCTTGCCCTAACCCACCGGCGCGCAGTCCAGGGGGATCGAACCGCCTGCTGACCGGGATTTCTGCTCAGCTATTTAGGAAAGCTCTGAATAAGTCCATCCAGGACTTTTCAGAGCACGGAATGCGAAAAGCGTGGTTTTCGCATTCCTCACATTTTCAATGACTTGATCGTCATTGAAAATGGCGATGTATCCATGCACCGCGGAACCTCTGAACTTGCTCAGAGGTTCCTTAGAAAATTGTGGTGTTGGCATCACTCTGTAGCGCGTGCGCAAAGGAGTGCGCCAAATCCTCCGGCTGCACTAATCCGGCAACTTCGGTCACATTTATTAATGCGCGCTCATCCAGTGACATTTCGCCCCCTGCCTGAGAGTAGAACTTGGCAATGGCAGCGGTAATTGCCGCGCGGTCCACATTGAACAGGATTAGAGCGTGGATCAGAATTGCGACTGCCCTGGATTCACCCCGAATGCGCTTCCAGCGCTGGGCGGTGCCCACCAGCTTTCTGCCATTGGCAATGATATTGAATCGCCCGTCACAGAACCCACCGGCAACGGGTCCCACCGCCGTCACCATGCCATGGGTTGCGAACGCCTGCTGCAGGCAGCGGCAAAACCATGTGTAGCTGCGCTGGATGGATGGGCCATTCGGGCCGTGAGCCTCGGGAAAAATCACCGACAGATTGAACAGCCCCGGACCCTGGGGACAAACACCGCCGCCACTGCTGCGTGTGTATACCGGCCAACGCCGTTGAGCCATGACATCACAGGCCTGCCGATATTGCGGCAATCTGATATCGCGCCGGCTGACCACCAGCGCCGTCTGCGCCGCGGCCCAGAACCGAATCGTGCCGTGGTGTTCAACGCCGGCGGCAAGTTGATCCAGGCGCTGTTCATCCCCGGCCAATTGCGTGACCACATCGGCGGAAAAATCCTGCGTGAACTCCCAATTAAGATTCGGCATCAGCGCGGCGGTTCAGCGGTACCAATGTGCGCGGATGGGCAATCTAGAGGTTTGCCGCCCACCGGATCCCGCGCCGGAGCAATTCGTAATACACCGGTAATTCCCAACTGCACCGATCCACCGTCGGCCATTCCTCCAGCAGCGGCTGCATGTCGTAGCGGCCCCGGCAATGCCCCAAAGTGAGATACAAAACCTCGCCATTGGCGTAGGGATGCAGGTAGAACACCTGGCGCGGCTCATCAGTACGCCAATCCGAGTGATCGAAATCATCCGCCGTGCCGTTGTAGTAACAATGCAATAACGATTCTGTCTTTCCATGATATTCCATCAGGTAAAGTTCATCCGTAGTCGTGAAAGGCTGTATGCCCTTCACTAACGGATGTTCCGGATTGCTCACATGCACAGTGAATGGCGTGATGGGAGGGTGGGCCAGAAATTGATTGCCCATCATTTCCATGAATAGCGGCGCCGTGCGTGGCGCGCCGATCTTAACCGGCTTAAAACTCAGCCATTCAATCAGGGAATTGGTGCCGTGCAAGGCGAACCAGCGTTTGCCCTGCTCCAGGAAGTCGCGCATTGCTGCCTGTTCCGGTTCCGAGGGCAACATATCGCAAGTATAGGTTATAAGCACATCCGCCTTTTTGATGCCTTCAATATCGCTAAAATCTTCCGCTACGCGAACACGAAACCGTACCTGTTCTGCGCACAGCTTTAACAATTCCAGGCGCGCAAAATCAAAATCGTGATACTTGCCGCCACAAATCAAGAATACACCTATGCGTTTCCCGGCCATTGTAATCTCCGCTGAAAAATTACCATTTTTTTAAACTGGGGTTCCCCCGAAATTTCATCTCCCAAGGGGTGGTGTAATCGTAGCGTGACTGGAAGGAGAGGATATGGTCAAGATATCGAAGCGGGAGTACACGTCTGAGTTCGAGGATGCGACAGTTAAGCGGGTAAAAGGGGCCGGGGAGTCGCCACTGCCTGACCGGAACAACCTCACTTGCCGGTAAATATTGGTTTGCGCTTTTCCAGAAACGCGCCTACGCCTTCTTTGCAGTCCGCGCTGTCAATACAGAGCCGTTGCAGGGCGGCCTCATCGGTGATGGCCTGGGCATAGTCCAGCCGTCCGGCGTCGCGCATGACCTGCTTGGTACGGGCCAAAGCCAGGGGCGCGCGCAGGGCCAGGGTATGGGCCCAGGCGCGGGCGGCATCCAGGACACCAGCATCGGGCGCGAGCCGATTGACCATGCCCAAGGACAAACAATCGGTCGCCGGGAGCTTTTCGCACTCAATGGCCAACTGATAGGCGCGCCGGTATCCCAGCGCGCGACTCAACAACCACGTTGAACCGCCGTCCGGGATTAGACCGATATTTGCAAACGGGGACAACAGATAAGCCCCCTGCCCCATGACCAACAGATCACACACCAGCGCGTAAGCAATACCGACACCGG
>JAYUHG010000235.1:0-4021 GCA_043767195.1 Gammaproteobacteria bacterium
ATGGCATAGGGCGCCGAGGCAAATACCGCGCGCGAGGTCATGCGCAATGCCGGTAAATCCGCCGGCATTTTCGCCAATGCATAAATGTCATCCATGGCGAGGCCAAATACCACGCGCCGCACATTAGCCCAAACAATGGCTCCGGCGCACATGGGGCAGGGCTCGGAACTGCAATACAGGGTGGAACTGCGCAGTTTTTCCGGCGGAATATCGCGGGTCGCCAATCGCACCAGATTCAACTCCGCGTGGGCGGTGACATCGTGCTGGGTCAACACGGAATTCTCCGCCGCCAGGATGGGGCGGCCGGTTTCATCCTGCAGCACCGCACCAAATGGATGGTTGCCATGTTGCCGCGCACGCAGCGCCTGTTTAAATGCCAGGCGCATTCCTTGTTCATCCAGCTTATGCAATTTAGTTATGACCCGTCCGGCTCATCCATACCGATGGAAAACACCGATTCCAGATCCCGCCTTGCATAGGTCTTGAAAGCCAACAAGGTCTCAGTGCGGGCAATGCCTTTCACATGCACCATTTTGTCCGTGACCAGATTGGCGATGTCCTCGTTGGTACGCACGCGCACGATGGCGGCGATATCGTGGCTGCCGCCCACGGAATAGACTTCCGTGATCTCCGACATGGCGGCCAGTTGCTCGGCCACCTCATTAATCTTGCCGTGTTCGGTTTGTATCAGGACGATGGCTGTGACCATGGTGATTCTCCAGGTAATTTCAATGATGGGGTTCCGCGGCCCGGGCGCGCAGTACATTGCGCTGCAATTTCCCGGTATAGGTTTTTGGCAGCGCATCCACATACTCAATCTGGCGCGGATACTTATACGGCGCAATGCTGCCCTTGACCAACTCCTGCAAAGTCCGCGTCAATTCCGGTCCGGCAGTATAGCCGGGGGCCGGCACGATAAACGCCTTCACCACGCTGCCACGCTCCGCGTCCGGCGCCGCTACCACGGCGCATTCCAGCACTGCTGGGTGGGGCAACAAGGCCTGCTCCACTTCCGGTCCGGAGATGTTGTAACCGGCGCTGACGATCATGTCGTCGGCGCGGCTCTGGTACCAGACATAACCATCCGCATCCAGGGCGCAGATGTCACCGGTGATATTCCAGCCATTGACCACATACTCCCGCTGCCGGACATCCGCCAGATATTTGCACCCGGTGGGGCCGAGCACGGCGAGGCGACCGTATTCACCCGGCGGCAACGGTGTGTTATCCGATCCGAGTACGCGTATTTCGTATCCCGGCAGCGCCGTGCCCGTGGCGCCGGGGCGAATGTCTTTACCTTCGGAGCCTATGAACATGTGGATCATTTCCGTGGTGCCCAGGCCATTGATGATGCTGATGCCGGTTTTCTCACGCCATTGCGTAAAAGTCTCCAGGGGCAGGTGTTCACCGGCGGAGATACATTTGCGCAGGGAGGGCAAGCGCACATCCCCCATGTGTTTCAACATGACGCGATAGGCGGTGGGTGCCGTGGCGCACACCGTGGCCCGGTATTGATTCATGGCCTGTAGCAGCTCCGCCGCCGGGGCGGATTCCAGCAACACGGTGCTGGCGCCGGCGCTGAGCGGGAAAGTCAGCAACGCACCCAGCCCAAAGGTGAACGCCAGCGGCGGACTGCCAATCACCACATCATCCGGTTGTAATTTGAACAGATGTTCGCCCACCACGGCACTCATGGCCAACACATCGCTGTGGTAATGCAGAGTACCTTTTGGTACGCCGGTGGTGCCGCTGGTGAAGGCGATCAAAGCCACGTCGTCCCGGGCCGTATCCACAGATATAAAGGAGTCGGGTTTGGTTTCCATGCGCTGGTTCAAATCCGCGTGCATGCCATCGAAGGGCAGGATGGGGAAAGGCGCCGATTCCCCACGGGCCAGCTCCAATTCCATCAGCAGGTGCGAATCGCATAGGGCCAAATTAATGTGTGCCTTGGTAATGATCGGGACCAAGTCCCGGGCGCGAAGCAAAGGCATGGTCGCCACCACAATGGCGCCCGCCTTCAGCACCGCAAACCAGCACGCCGCCAGCATGGGATTGTTCGGCGCCCGCAGCAGCACCCGGTTGCCGGGCACGATGCCCAAGTCCTCAACCAATACCCGGGCGATACGATTGGCCTGGGCATTTAATTCGGCATAGGTCCATTTCATGCCGGGGGCAATGAGGGCCGTGGCCTGGCCCCGCCCCGCGGCAATTTGCCGTTCCAGGATCTCGGCGGCGCAATTCAGCCGCTGGGGAAATTGCAGCGACGGCAGCATGAACAAGGTTTGGGGCAAGTCGCCGGGAGGGGGAAGATTGTCCCGGGCAAAGGTATCCACATGGGCTGTGGGAATGGGCATCGGAAGGGGATATTAGCGAATCCTTTATAAGTAAACTATTCTGTGACTCCCCTCACAAAGGTGCCCACGGACCCATGTCTTATCAATCTCCTGATTCCAATAAAATCAAGTCGTTAGCGAATGAACTTGGACTAATACTTGATGATTCGGCAGCCCGGCGCATGGCCTCGTTATTGGGCTTTTTCGCCCCCGGCTACGAGTTTCTGGATCAAAGCCCGGACGAACTCCCGATCCCGGTTCCCGCGGGCAGGACCTGGAGCCGTCCCAACCCCGCCGAGAATCCTTATGGCGCTTGGGCAGCCAGGGCTTCCATTCGCAGCGGCGCCCGGGGCGTCCTGTCCGGCAAGCGCATCGTGGTCAAAGACAATATCGCCGTAGCCGGATTACCCATGGCCAATGGCACCGGCTTTCTGGCGGACTTCATGCCTGAGTCAGATGCGGAAGTGGTGCGGCGTTTGCTGGCTGCCGGGGCCGAAATCGCCGGCAAATCCGTATGTGAATTCATGTGCCTGTCCGGCGGCAGTGGCACCGCCGCCAGCGGTCCGGTGCAAAACCCGCGCAAGCCCGGTTACTCCACCGGTGGATCTTCTTCCGGCAGTGCCGCGCTGGTGGCGGCGGGGGAAGTGGATGGCGCATTGGGCACGGATCAGGGCGGTTCTGTTCGGGTTCCGGCCAGTTGGACCGGCGTAGTCGGCATGAAGGCGACGCGGGGCGTGGTGCCGTACACCGGCGGCGCGCCCATGGAGACTTCCATTGATTACATTGGGCCGTTGACCACGACGGTGGCGGATAATGCGTTGCTGCTGGAAGTATTGTCCGGCGCCCATCTGGAAGATGAAACTACGCCCACCGGTTACGCCAGAGATTACACATCTCAATTGGGTCAGTCCGTCAAAGGTCTGCGCATCGGCGTAGTGGAGGAGGGCTTCGGCAATCCCCAAGGCGAACGTGACGTGGATGAATGTGTGTACGCCGCCGCCGATGTGCTCAAGCAGGCCGGCGCCGTGGTGGGAAAAGTCTCCGTGCCGGAACACCTGTGGGGTGTGGGCGTCTGGGGCGCCGTGGTCACCGACGGCTTCTGGCGCACCCTGAATTACGGTGGTCTTGGCTATAACTACGAAGGCGTGTATTCACCGGGTCTGCACCAGCGTATGGCGGACTGGAAAAAACACATCACCACCATGCCCGAGAATGCCCTGATGTTGATGCTGTTAGGCAAACACCTGGAACAGTATCAGGGAAAATATTACGGCAAGGCCAAGAATATGGTGCGACGACTGACGGCGGCCTATGACAAGGCGCTGACGCAATATGATTTGCTACTGATGCCCACGACCATCGGCAAATCCCGACCCAATCCAGTGCCAGACATGGCCAACTACGCCGATGAGGTCATTGCCCAAGCCATGGGCAATACCATCAACACTGCGCCTTTTAATGCCACCGGGCATCCGGCGATTTCATTTCCTTGTGGTAGTCGTACTGGACTACCCGTGGGCATGATGCTGGTGGGGAAAATGTATTCCGAAACGCAGGTTTATCGAGTTGCCCATGCTTTTGAAAGTAGTTCAACTCTCTAAAGCTGAGGGCAGCCTTCCAAATGGTATTAATACGGTTTCTTGGCAAGTATGCTGCTGGTTTAAAAGCTGCGCAATCTGACAGGATCC
>JAYUHG010000236.1:0-4013 GCA_043767195.1 Gammaproteobacteria bacterium
CCATCCAAAAGTGTGCTGACCCCACCGGCCTCGAGATGAATGCGACCGCTGCTGTCATTCGTGATGATGCCAATGCCGCGCGCCCGCACCAGCCAGTCGCCGGCCTCGGCCCGGGCAACGCCCGAAAGCAGGGAAAGAGCTGCGAATCCAAGCAGGGTGAGCGTTCCGCGCAGAGACAAATGTTGCATACTGTTCTCCTTAGGTTTCCAATGTGAATTAGGGTGCGACTGCCCCCACTGGGCCACTGTGGACTGGGCGCGCAGTCTACCGTCCACCTGCATGGCCCGGCGACAGTGGCAACGACGTCGTCAGGAAAACGCACGCTGCAATTGGCGCGCAGCATGGCAAAATGGTTGCGACGCAACATTGACATGGATCAATTCAGGTCCATCACTGATTCCGGTAAGTTTTCTGACATGCTCAAACGCGCCAGTCAAAATCCGCTCTGCTTTCATTGTGGCCAGACCGTTCAGGAAGGCATCCGACTCTATGCCGAGGTGGCGTATACGCCGCAACCCATGTGCTGTCATGGCTGCAAGGCTGCGGCGGAGACCATCGTCGCCTGCGGACTGGATCGGTTCTATCGTGTGCGCACCGCTGATGCGCCACGCCCTGATGACCTGGTGGATACGGCTATTGCCCGATTCAATGCATTCGATGATGTGACATTGCAGCGGCGCTTTGTGATACCACTGCCTGACGGGCACACCGAAGCGGCCTTGCTGCTGGATGGAATTACCTGCGCGGCCTGTTGCTGGCTAATTGAGCAGCGGCTTGCGGCATTGACTGGTATAGACAGTGTCAGTGTGAATTACGCGGCCCGAACCGCTCATGTGCAGTGGGACCCGGCGCAGATTGCCTTCAGTGCCATTCTTGCCGCCGTTGCGCAACTGGGCTATCACGCCACGCCCTACGACGCAGCGGTTTCGGATCGGCAACTGGCGCAAGAGCGCAGCACGCAATTGCGCCGCATCGGTATCGCCGGGTTATTTGGCATGCAGATCATGATGCTTTCCCTGGGCTTATATCTGGGCGCCGATGGCGGTGTTGATCCTGGCTTGGCGCAATTGTTCCGCTGGGCTTCCGCCGTGCTGGTGCTGCCGATCCTGATGTATTCGGCACAACCTTTCTTCCACGGGGCCGTGCGTGATGCGCGCGCACGGGCATTGGGCATGGATGTGCCGGTGGCGCTGGGTCTCTCCATCGCATTCGCCGGCAGTGTGTATGCATTGTTGACGGGGCGCGGGCATGTCTATTTCGATTCCATTGCCATGTTCGTCTTTATATTGCTGTGTGGTCGCTTCGTGGAGTTAACGGTGCGGCGTCGGGCCGCGGCGCAATGGGATCGGTTGCAGCGCATCCAGCCCGCCACTGCGACGCGGATCAGCCTTGATGCGACCGGCGCGTTGCGTGAAGAAATAGTCCCGGTCACGGCGCTGCGCGTCGGAGATAGGGTCCAGGTCAGACCTGGGGGAACCGTGCCTGCCGATGGCGTGATAAGAGAAGGGGCCTCGAGTCTGAATGAAGCGCTGATCACCGGCGAGAGCAATCCTATTACTCGTGAGTCCGGAGATGCCGTGCTCGGCGGCAGCACTAATGTGGAATCGCCACTGTGTATTGAGGTGAGTCGCATCAGCGCTGACTCGCGTCTGGCGCAGATCGCGCGTCTGGCGCAGAGCGCCGAATCCGCCAGGCCGGCGCCGGATACGCTGGCAGGTCGCGTCGCCAGACAATTCATTGCACGGCTGCTGCTGATCGCGCTTGGGGTTGCGCTGTTCTGGTGGTTCCGCGATGCATCCCGCTGGATCCCCATCACTGTATCGGTGTTGGTAATTACCTGTCCCTGTGCGCTGGCGCTGGCGGCGCCGGCAGCACTCGCGGCGGCCACCGGCACCATGTTGCGCATGGGATTGCTGGTGCGGCGCGCCCATGCCGTGGAGATGTTGGGGAAAGCAACTGTTTTTGCGTTCGACAAGACCGGGACGCTGACGCAAGGAGAATTGCGGTTATACCGGATTGATGTGGCAAAGGGAGAGCATCACGACACCACACTGGCACTGGCGACCGCATTGGAAGCCGGTTCGGAACACCCGGTCGGACGGAGCCTGCGCCTGGAAGCGAAGGCAAATCCGATGCGCGCGGATAATATCCGAAATGTTCCAGGTGAAGGTGTCATGGGGACCATTTGTGGCCGGGAGTATTTTTTCGGCACAGTGGAATTTGTCCAGCGCATGGCTGGTTGCCCGGTTCTGGTCAGCAATGACGAATCAATCATGGATACTGCACCCACAACCAAGGTGACTTTGGCCGCCAGCGGCAAGTGGCTGGCGACATTTCTGTTCTGTGATGCCATACGACCTGGCGCCGTGGAACTGATCCAGGATCTGCACGCTTATAACCTGGGTGTGCGTTTACTGAGTGGTGACGGGCGCACGGCGGTGGATGCGGTGGCCACCGAACTGGGCATTCATCCTGCGGAGGCAGCGCTATCGCCGGCCCAGAAGACAGCACGGCTGAATCAATGGCGGGCTGATGGGGCCATAGTCTGCATGGTGGGCGACGGCGTCAATGATGCGCCGGTACTGGCTGCGGCCCAGGTTTCGGTAGCCATGGGTGGAGGCGCTGATCTGGCGCGCGCCCATGCTGATATTGTGCTGGTGGAAAATCGGCTCGATGGGTTGCGTACTGGTATCCATGTGGCGCGCCAAACGCGACGGATAATGTTTCAGAATGTGGTCTGGTCCATTGCCTATAACATTGTGGCCGTGCCGTTGGCGGCCGCGGGACTGGTTACGCCGTGGATGGCGGCACTGGGCATGTCACTGAGTTCGCTGTTGGTAGTGTTGAATGCGGCGCGCCTGAGCCGTATGCCGGGGAATACTCACTGAATGGACATCCTGTTTCTCCTGATTCCAGTATCGCTACTATTTGTCGTGCTGATTGCGCTGATCCTGAATTGGGCGGTGCGCTCTGGACAATATGAGGATATGGAGAAGCCGCGCCACCAGATCCTGTTGGACGACGATGATCGACCGCCGTCGCGAGACGATCCTCAATGATGGGTCGCCTCGTGATGGGTGGTAGCGGAAAAATAAACAGATGACAATGGTCCGAGCACGCCCACCAGGATCAACAAGGCCGCCAGAATTTTCCGTAACGCAGGACCGGAGAAGCGTGCGCTGATTCTGCTGCCAGCCAGACCAGCGCCCAACATGCCAGGCAGTGTGCCGGCACCGAATGCCAGCATGGTCCACATGCCCTTAATAGGCGCCGCGGTTGATGCACTCCATGCCAGTGCGGAATAGACCAGCCCGCAGGGTATCCAACCCCACAATGCACCCAGTCCCAGCGCGCGCCACAGGCGATCCGCCGGCACCAGACTCCGGCACCATGGCTGGAGTTTTTTCCACAAGCCCACGCCGGTTACTTCAAACCAGCCGCCCGGGGGAAGCCAGCCCGCCAGGCGCAGTGCTGTCATTATCAAGATGATGCCGGCGAACACTTGCAAACCCAAATACAAAGGCGCCCGCAGTGGCAGTAAAACGAACGCGTTGCCAATGGCGCCAGCCATGGCGCCGGCCAGCGCGTAGGAAGTGATCCGGCCAAGATTAAAACCGCAGACCAGAAGCCCACGTTGTATGCCTGACAGCGTGTTGTTGGCGGGGATGGTCATTGTAAACGCAGCCAAGATGCCGCCACACATGCCCCAGCAGTGCAGAGTGCTGGCGATACCGAGCAGAAAGGCAACCTCGACCCAGCCCGGCAGGGTCATGGAGATTCAGGTTGCCGGGAGTTCATATTTGCTTGATCCACGTCAATTCACTGGTACGGGCGGCTACTACACTGTGTCCCAAGTGACCAGGAATTGGAAGGCAGATAAAGACAAAATACCCGTTCGATTTTGAGGTGTTACGCCACCGCCTTGCATCTTCAAGAGTCTATTCCCTCTTGGATTACCCCCAAGGCCATACAAGGCGGTGTTCTTTTTCTTTGAATCTCTGAATAAGACTCAA
>JAYUHG010000237.1:0-1633 GCA_043767195.1 Gammaproteobacteria bacterium
CGCGCCGAACTTCATCACCAATGGCCTCAACACCACGTCGCACCATGTCCTCAGGCATGGCGTAGCTGATGCGCAGACATTCATGCCGGTGTTGCCACTCACCTTCCAACCCCGGAAAGAAATGATGCCCGGACAGCACCAGCACACCGCGCTGTTTCAAGCGCCGATACAACTCCTCACTTGAAATGGGCAGGCCGGGGAACCAAACCCAAAGGAAGATGGCTCCCTCGGCGCGGTGAATATGAAAATCCACGCCCTGCAGCGCAGCCCGCAATAATGCCTGTGTCTGCCGCGCCTTGTTCTCATAGTAAGGTCGGATCACATGGTTGCTCAGGCTCAGCACTTCGCCACTGCTGATCAGATCCAGCGCCAATGCGGGACCCAGGCTTCCCATTGCCAGGGTGAATACCGCATTCATGGCGGCAATGTCCCGGGCAATTTCGGGACGCGCAATCACGATGCCGGTGCGCGCCCCGGGCAAGCCGAGTTTGGACAGGCTCATGGACAATATAATGTGTTCCGACCACGGCACTTTGATGTCCGTGAAAACAATATTCGGAAACGGCTTGCCGTAGGCGCTATCAATAATAAATGGGATGCCCTGCTCACGGGCCAGGGCATGCAGTCGATCCACTTCATCATCACTGAGCACATTGCCGGTGGGATTGGTGGGGCGCGATACGCAGATGGCGCCAATGTCCGGCCCCACTACGAGATGATCGAAGTCCACATGGTATTTGAATGTGCCATCGGCAAAGGTCTCGATGGTGGGGCGCTGGGCCGTGAACATGCCTTCCACCAGGCCCACATCCGCATAGCCGATATACTCCGGCGCCATGGGTAACAATATGCGGCGGAACGATCCATCACTGCACGGGCCGGCGAACATGTTGAATAACTGGAAGAACGCCGCCTGACTGCCGGCGGTGAGGGCGATATTTTCCGGGCCGATGTCCCAGCCATATTCCCCACGCAGCAGTTCCGCCAGGGCGGCGATGAAACGTGGCTCACCCCGGGGTGGATCATAATTACCCACCAGATGAGAAAACTCCGCGGGCCGATCACAAATGCGCTGCATGCGGTCCATGAAAAAAGCCTGCACTTCCGGGATATGCGCGGGATTGCCGCCGCCGAGCATGGCAATGTCGCGGTTGCCGCCAGCCATGGCATCACCCAGATCTTCCATCAGTTGTAGTGTGCCGGAGGGGCGCGCGAAGCGCTCACCGAATGCAGAGAGTTTCATGATCGTGCTCGGAAGCAACGGGCTGCGATTACTTCCGCGCCCGCCTGACGGATTTGGTTGCAACGGACACCCTGGATACTGTCTTGTCGCGCCGTGCAGGTGATTTTCCCGCCAACTTTTGCCCCACCAGGATCAGGCGCATGGCGCGCTCCGCCGCGTTTGCAATATAAGTACGCGCATGGGCCAGCGCTTCTTCCAGCGGCATGTCCCGGGCGATGGCGCTGGCAAGGGCATCAATGCCATGCGCAAATACGCCGCGCGCGTCATCACCGAGGCCGCCACCGATGGCGACAACCGGGACACCAAACTGTTGTGCGGCGCGCGCCACGCCGGCTGGTGTTTTTCCAAACGCGGTCTGAAAATCCACGCGGCCTTCGCCGGTGATGACCA
>JAYUHG010000238.1:0-4011 GCA_043767195.1 Gammaproteobacteria bacterium
AAACGGGCGAGAAAGCGGACGCCTGCATGGATGCAGGCGGTAGAGCGACGCAGGACGCCAAAGCCGAGTTGACACGCTAGTCAATGAGCATTTCGAGTCTGTTTACAACGCCGGATCGGCAAGCGCAGCAATTTTGAGACCGCTTCTAGTCAAACCGGGCGCAATTCCGGCTGCAGGCGGCGACGCAATACCACCATGTGATTGTCCGGGATCTTGTGCCAATCCGAATCATCGGTCAGGCGCTCTGAACTGACGATTAACGCCGGCGTATCGGCGCCCGCCTCCTTTGTTTCATCAATCTCGACACGCGGATAAAGATCACCCACGAAGTAATATAAAGACTCGGGGGGATATTCCCTGGAATCGGTGAAGCGCGACACCACCGCATTTTCCCCGTCGGACAGGGCACAGTTCAGATAACTGGGCTCGCCGCCGCCATACTGAGCCACCAGATCCGTCACACGTTTAATAGTCTTCAGCAGCGCCGACGCCATGCAATCCGCCGGATCACCGGTGTGTCCGCCGCGCAGCAGCTCATCAATGAGCACAGCGAAGAAATGCTCGGTGTCGGTGCTGCCATAGACATTGGAGAACGCCTCGTCGCACACTGTCTCCAGCATGCGTCGGCGCACCGCGCGAAAGTTGCCCACGTCACCGTTGTGCATGAATAGATATTGGCGAAAGCGATAGGGATGACAATTGGCCTCGTTGACGCCGCTGGACTGGGTGGCCGCGCGCACATGGGCCAGGATGCAATCGCTGGCGACAACACGGCAGATATTGTGCAGATTGCGGTTGTTCCAGGCCGGCGTGATACTGCGAAACACCGCCGGGTCCCGGGTAAAATGGGTGGCATACCAGCCCACGCCGAAGCCGTCACCGTTCAGGGGTTCTTCCCGCTCCGTGCTATGGGCGCTCTGCCGGATTAGAGAATGCGCCGGTTCCATTAGCAACGAATCCAGCCGAATGCTGGGTCCCAGATAAAGTGTGAAGCGGCACATGCTATGGATCTCCTGGTTCGCGTATCAATGTGTTACCTGCTGGCTCAGGCATCAAGCGCTTCAATAACCCGATACTGCTCCACCGCTGACCAGCGCACATCCCGGCGCTGGCCATGACTGTCCTTGATCGTAACAAATGGATCGCCGTTATGAATCCATTCGCGCTCCTCCTCCACTTGCACATCGCGCCTCATTAACAACCCCTCGCTGCGCGTGCCCAATACGGATTCCACGCAAAACCAAAGATGGGGATGGGGCGACTCAATGCCGGCAATCTCACTCACCGGGAACAGGCGTCCCTCGGCGCGCAGATCCACCGCCAGACTTTCCGCCTCGCTCAACAGGCGTTCGGCTTCATCAGCTTTCTTCGGGGAAACATGCCGATTAACCGCATTGATCAACAGCGCCGGGGTCACCGCCCAATCTTCCAGTCCAGGCAGACTGGATGCATCCGCCTGCAGCAGCGTGAAGGCCGACACCCGCAGTTCCAGCAAGCGCTCCACAGCGGTCCGGTCGTAAAGCAGAATTTCGGCCACATGCAATTGTGACCCTGAAGCTAGACACAACTCCAGCCCGACGACACGGCGCTCCGGCATCGCAGGAGCCTCCACGACATCCGGATCCAGTCGTTTTTCATCAATGCGATGGAACTTGTCACCCATGGCAACAGGGTAACGGAAAACACCTTCGATGAAATCATGGCAGGTACGAACCAGGACCGGGACGCGAACACACTACAAAGGAAACCAGATTCTTCCCAGCCTGCCTCCGCTCCCCGGGGAAGCAATGCAACTCACTGTTCTATTTGCATTTTTAGACCTGCAACAGACTCCATTTTTGTTGACAGCCCAGGGGTGCTGCCGTATCGTCTGCCGCCTTCTTGTCACACCTAAATCAATGGGGCCGTAGCTCAGCTGGGAGAGCGCCGCGTTCGCAATGCGGAGGTCAGGGGTTCGATCCCCCTCGGCTCCACCAATCTTCCCTTTTAATCACATTCCTCCGGTGTTCATTTGCCAAATCTTGGCATAGCCTTCCCATTCGTGATGGCACCGGGAGCTAGTTCAAGCAAGCAAGCCCATCTGATATTAGCGGATGGGAGCAAACTGGAATTCAATATACGAACTTCCTCCCGGGCGCGGTCGGCGCGTCTGAAGATCAGCGCGCGGGATGGATTGATAGTCACTGTCCCACGCGGTGTTGCGAACGCTCGGGTCATGGAGTGGGTAAGGGATAAAACTGACTGGATCGCCAAGCATCTGGATCGGTTCGATGGGATGCGGCGCCTGGCAATTGAAATCGAGCATGTTCGACCCGAGGCTTTTGCTTTGCCCGCGCTGGCGGAGTCCTGGACCGTGGAGTACCGGGCCACGGGCAGCCGCATGGTGAACGCGCGCACCGAACGGCCTGGGCGCATTGTCATCTCCGGCGCGATTGATGATATCGCGGCCTGCCAGACCGCGCTGCGGCGGTGGCTGGTGCAGCATGGGAAAGTTGCTCTGGCTGTCTGGCTGGGCCGTGTTGCACAAGAATGCGGGTTGCGATTCAGCCGCGTATCAGTGAGGAATCAGCGCACCCGCTGGGGCAGTTGCTCCGCCCGGGGGAATATCAGCCTGAACTGCGCGTTGCTGTTCCTGACACCGGCACAGGTGCGCTATGTGCTGGTGCATGAACTCTGTCATACGCTGGAACGCAATCACTCGGTCCGGTACTGGGCCCAGGTGCGTCAGTTTGAACCTGATACAGATGCATTGCGCCGAAGTATGCGCGCCGCGGGGAAGGCGGTTCCTTTCTGGGTTCAGAGCGAGCCTGGGTCCCGTTTATGAATCGGCGCATACCTTATAGACCGAGGCTTCGAGCCGGTCGTACTATGGCGCGCACTTGCCGCGCCTTGGCATCGCCCTCGGTCCAGGCAATCAATACATCGTCACCGCGCCGGACCATGCGCGGGAAACCACTCAGTCGTGAAGGATCGAGACGAACCAGTGTCTCCGGCACACCCATGCGCCCATCCCGATGTATCTGGCGCCAAACCACTTGCGCCTGGTCGCCGGCCAGTTCCACCCACGATACCAGCGCCGATTCCGAGCCAAGCAACACTACGTCCACCCGGCCCAATGCGCGACCGGCATCCACACGTCGGGGCGTGCCGAAATTTCTCCCATCGCCGTCCGCGAATGCGACTTGAACCTTTGGCACATCCCCTGCCCCGGTAAACCAGGCTCCCGCGACAATACTTTCGCGCGCATCCAGGGACGGGCCGTTTACCGGGCAGGCCTCAATGTGCCAGCCGTCCTGGGCTACAAGCTGCGGTTCCTGCCAGCGCCCGTTATTGCGGCTGACAGTCACTATGTCCCGGATCTCCTCCGCCGTGCGATCCCGGTAGGCCACCAGCGGGCCGCTGGATGTATTCACGGCGCTGGTCTGGCAACAAGAACAGGTGCGCGCATCCAGTTCGCCAGCATCAACTATCTTTCCCTGCCCGTCGTATTCCGCAAAGCGCAAGGTCATGGCCGAATGCAATTCCGCACTTACCTCATCGTGACCAGAGGTATTGCGACCATCGAGCCAAAATAATTGCAGACGATCCGATCCTGAGGGCAACAACGTTACAAATCCGTGCTGGGTCTCGGTGCCATCATCGTGAGGAGTAAAGGGCGCATCCCAGGTGGCACCACCATCCCGAGAGAAGGTCAGCGCGATGTCGTAGGCATGGCCAACTTCACCGCTGCGCTGTAACCATTGGGCCGCTAGCGTGCCATTGCCCAATGTCGTGACGGACGGGAAATCCGCCCAGTTGACGAACCAGTTGCCGCCCTGGGCCACGGTTCGTGCCACGCCCCAGCCGGCATCGTCATACACCGCGTAGCGCAGGGCATGACCGCTGCCGGATTTTTCCAACCAACTCAGATAGGCCCGCCCATCGCCGCCAATGTTGATCTCGGGCGCCATGCTGCCTGGTGGCGCCAAAAACTGTTGCCGAGCGGGATCAGCGTCAGCGCACGCACTCAGC
>JAYUHG010000239.1:0-4011 GCA_043767195.1 Gammaproteobacteria bacterium
CCACCACTGAGAAAGGCCAGTGTAGTTATACTCGCGCCGCCGGATACCGCGACGACGCGCTGCACCAGACGCGGCTCCGACTTGTTACTTATGTCGTAGTAATACAAATTTCCCCTGGCGTCGGCCGCATAGAGTTCCTGCTGATCCACATCCAGCACCAGGTGCGTGGCCGGGTGTTCCAGGGCAAGTTTGGTCCGAGTGCGCACCAGCTCTGATTCCTTGCTGGACAGGGATTTTCGCTTGCGTTTCAGTGATACCAGCCAGACGCGGCCCTCGTCGTTGGCCGCCACCACCGTGGTCTGTTTGGCATCGGATTCAGCAGTGATGACACGCAGGGGCCGGCCCGCCACATCCATGGCGATGGGTTCCGGGCCAAGGGGGAAATCCAGCCGCGGTTTGATGACACGAATGTCATTGGGATAGGTCACGTCATAGGCGTGACGCGCCAGGATCGCGCTGCCATTGGACATGCCGGCCACCAGCAATGCGGCGGCGGGATCCCCAGCGGCGAAGGCAGTGATGGTGGCAGACACCTTGCCAAGCAATGATTTGCTTTCGATGATTTCCCCATCACGAGTGGCGAAGAAGATTGCCTGTCCGGCGCTGGTCACACGCAAGCCCACCTCGCGCTGTTCCTCCATGGCGTAGTGCAGCGTGGCGGTAGCGCTGCCCCCGGGCAGCGGAAACTCAATGGACTCTTTCAGATGGGCTGGTTGGAACAGGGGGATGACCACGTAAATCAGATAGAACGCAATCAGCACAACGGCGCCGATGACGCTGATGCCGCCCACGGCCATGCACCAGGCGGTAATACGGTCCTTGATACCGCGCAGACGCCGATGCCGCGCCGCGGCAGGGGATCGAAAATCCGGGAGTAATACCGCTGATTCGCTGACGGCCATCAAGGCAGTCTAGGGGCGCTGTGTGACAACACTGTGACTGCGTCAACCCATTGATGTTACTGATTAAACCAAGTCTTGGAATGACACCGGCAGGAAGGCGTCCGATAACCCCTCCCAGCCGGCGGCAAATACGAATTCGCTTACTGCAACTGCTTAAACTGCTCTGCCGCCAACTCCGCCGGCAACGGTATATAGCCATCCCGAACCACCACTTCCTGGCCGCCTTTCGACAGGATCATTTTCATGAATTCCAGTTCCAGTGGCGGCAATGGCTTATTGGGCGCCTTGTTCAGATACACATATAGCAACCTGGATAACGGGTAGGCCCCAGATATGGCGTTATCAGGAGTAGCCTCAACGAACTGACCGTCTTCGCTGGCCAGCGGCAAGGCGCGAACACCGGAAGTCTTATAACCGATGCCGGAATACCCGACCCCGGCCAGTGACTTGGTCACGCCCTGCACCACCGACGCGGACCCCGGCTGTTCGTTGACGTTGTTCTTGAAGTCACCTTTGCACAGCCCGAATTCCTTGAAGTAACCATAGGTCCCGGACACGGAGTTACGACCATATAGCTGCACCGGCTTGGCAGCCCAATCGCCGGGCAAACCCAACTGACCCCAGGTTTTCACATCTTCCTTATAGCCGCACTTGCGCGTGGCGGAAAAAATGGCGTCCACTTGCTCAATGGAAAGCCCGGTTAACGGATTGTCTTTGTGGACATACACCGCTAGCGCGTCAATTGAGACTCCTACTGGCGTGGGCTTATAGCCATGTTTGCTTTCAAAAGAGGCTATCTCTTCTGCCTTCATTTCCCTGCTCATGGGGCCGAAATTGGCGGTGCCCTCGGTCAGCGCCGGCGGCGCCGTGGAAGATCCTGCCGCCTGGATCTGTACGTTCACATTTGGATATAGCTTTTTGAAGTCCTCGGCCCAAAGCGTCATCAGATTGGCCAAGGTATCGGAACCGGTGCTGTTGATATTACCTGACACACCACTGGCCTTGGCATAGTCGGGCAACGCCGGATCCACGCCCGCAGCCGGACTGGCGCAGGAAATCAATAATGCACTGGTGGCCAGCGCGGCTTTCACGAGATTCATATTCATGGATATCTGTGCTCCTTGTTAGGTACAGCAATAGTCTGACGAACTCATATGACAGCCGTGTTAACGCTGGGTTACAGACTAGGGACAGGCGGGAATCAGTCGGCCTTGCCTTGGGCTTGACGTGGATCCTCACGTCGCACTATGCGGGACGGGGGGAAATGGCAGATAAATGTGCTGCCATTGCCCGCCTCACTTTGGATCTCCAACATGGCATCGTGCCGGGCCAGGGCATGCTTGACGATGGCCAGTCCCAATCCCGTTCCGCCATAGACACGGGAACGACCGGTGTCCACCCGGTAGAAGCGCTCGGTGAGACGCGGAATGTGTTCCGCCGGAATGCCTTCGCCCTGATCCCTGATCGCCAGATGCGCCCCGTGATCATCGCTGAACCAGCGCATCGAAATGCGACCACCCGCCGGCGTGTACTGCACGGCGTTGGAAACAATATTGGAAATGACGCTATACAGATCCCGTTGATTACCTTTAATCCAGTAACCCGACTCCGCATCAATAACAATATTGTGCGCGGCTAACCCGCTCAGGGTCTGGGCCTCTTTCTGCACCGCCAATAGCAGATCCGCCACCGACGTTTCCTCATTGAAGGGTTGCTCTCCGGCGCTTTCCAAACTGGACAGTTGCAGCAGGTCTTCAATCAGGCGCTGCATCCGCAGTGCTTGGGCGCGCATTTGATTGACCTTCGGCCCCCAGTCCGGAGGGCAGCGCGCCAGATCATCCTCAAATGCCTCCAGGTATCCGCCGATGACCGTCAGCGGTGTGCGTAATTCGTGGGAGGCATTGGCGATGAAGTCCCGGCGCATACGATTGATACGATGCAGCTCCGTCACATCCCGCGCAACAAATAAAGTGTCAGCCTCACCGTATTCGGCAATGCGCACTTCCAACAGCAGGTCTTCGTTTTGCGGGGAGGGCATTTCCAACACCCTGGAACCGGCGCCATCCCCCGGCGCCGCAACGGCTTCGGTCAAAAGTGGATTGCGCACCAGATTAGCAATGGGCTGGCCGGCATCGCGGGGAAACTGAATGCCGAGATAGGCCTGGGCCCGATCATTGGTCCATTTGATGCGGCCACTGCGATCCGTGACGATGACGGCATCGGGAAGCGCTGCGGCGGCATCCCGAAAGCGCGTCAGGTAATCCGTCAGTTTGGCCTCCCATTGGGTGTGATGGGTATGGGCGGTTTGAAACTCCCGCGCCAACTCGTTAATGACCCCGGGTACATCGGGCAGGCTTTCCACGGCCCCGTGGTGCATACACTTCACCACCTGACGCAAGGCGCGGAAATACCAGGCAGCCAAAGCCAGCAGCGCCAGGGCGATAAACAGGAATGGATGACCCAGCAACAAACCCGCAATCAGCGCCAGAAAGATACACCCCAGAACCCGCAGCAGGTCAAAGCGCATAACCAAGCCCGGGCAGGAGATGGTTAAGCGGCGGAGAAACGATAACCCACGCTGCGTACGGTCTGAATGAGGCGGTCATAGCCGAACGGCTCCAGGGTCTTGCGCAGGCGTCGGATATGAACATCAATGGTGCGCTCTTCCACATAGACATTCTGTCCCCAAACCTGGTCCAGTAATTGTGCCCTACTGTAAACCCGCTCTGGGTGCGTAATAAAGAAATGCAATAACCGGAACTCGGTCGGACTGAACTCCACGCTCTGCTCGTCGGCGCTGACGCGGAATGTTTCGGTGTCCAGCTTAAGGCCGGCAAATGAGACCACGGCCTCGGCCTGCTCCGGCAAAGAGCGTCGCAGAATTGCCCGCACCCGGGCCAGTAATTCGCGCGTGGAAAACGGTTTGGTGATGTAATCATCGGCACCCGTGTCCAATCCGCGCACCTTGTCCGCCTCGTCACTATGCGCGGTAATCATGATGATGGGTATGTCGCGAGTCCGTGGATCGCTGCGCACACGCCGCGCATAATCCACGCCGCTCATGCCCGGCAGCATCCAATCCATCAGAATCAGATCCGGTTTCTGGCGC
>JAYUHG010000240.1:0-9503 GCA_043767195.1 Gammaproteobacteria bacterium
CCCCCCGCTGATATAACAACAGCCGTGTTTCATTTTGCGCAACTATGGGTATTTACGCAACATAGTGTTTGCTTGGACTTGCACGAATGCGCCCTATCATTTGACTAAATTAATTCGCGTTGAACCACCTGAGACTTTCCGGGTAACAACGTCACTGATGACATGATTCGTGGTGTCTGCGAATAACGTGGGCTGTTACCGATTGTGTGCCGCAATCTCTCGCGCCAAGCTCCGCGCCTGGTCGAGTGCAGCCTGCTCTCGCTGGCGATAATCCGGATGTAATTTTGAATCCTGGCCATCCGCCCAAACAACCTTGGGTTCCCTGATGCCGATGAATCCAAAGGCTGCGCCGATCTGGTCTGTCAGCCCATGCCGCGCATTGTGCCGTGTCATGGTGCCGCCGGAAGACAGAAAAAAGAACACATCCTTGATCTTATGCAGCGGTTCGGGGCCATGGGCGCCAAAGCGAAAGGTGTGATTAGGCGCGATTATCACGTCTATCCATGCCTTCAGGATCGCCGGCACACCGTAGTTCCACACCGGCGCCGCCAATACCAGAACATCGGCGGCAGCTACACGTGCGCATTGAGTGCGAACGTATTGCCTGGCTGCCTCCTCAGCCGGTCCTGGTCCGGCACCCCCATCCGTGGCGGGCATCCATAAAAATTGAAGCAACGCCGCATCAATGAACGGCGGCCGATCAGCGTATAAATCATGGGTGTCAACATTTGTGTCCGGCGCGATTTCCACCAGCGTGGCAAAAAAGGCCTCGGCAATGCGCTTGTTCACGGCGACTGCAGGCGGCAGCGGATCGGCGATGACGTGGAGAATGTTCAAGCAAGTATTAATGTCACTAAGATTATTCCGAATGCAATTCAGTTTCTTTTGGCACCGGCGGTTTCATCGTTGCCGTGATCACCAACACCACCAGCACCAGGACTGCATAGCCCTGAAATACCATGGAGAAACTGCCAAGGGTATCGCCCACAAACCCGCCCAGCACCGGACCCAACATGGCCAGCGTCGAGACCAGATTCAAAGTTCCCAGGATCTCGGGGTTGTCCCGGGGGCCAAAGTAATTTATCAGCAGCATGATGGTGGCAAAGTAGCACATGCCGAAGGCGTAGCCTTCAGCAAAGGCAAATATCGTAATGATGAACATATTGTCCGCCACGGACAGCGACAGCATGCTGATCAGCTCTGCCGCCAGCGCCGACACTACCAGCCACTTTGGATCGATGTGTGTGGCTACCAAGCCACCAAAGGCGCGCGAGAAGGCGTTTACCAATGACAACAGACTGAGTGCGCCGGCAGCTACCGCTGCCGAGATTCCCAATGTACCCAAATGGGTGACCGCCCAGGTATTCATGGTGACGCTGCAGAACAGGATCGTAGTCAATGCAGTGGCAATGACAATATATTGGGGTGTGCGTATGGCAGCACGGAAATGCCAGTTGCCCTGGGTCAGAAATACTTTCCCGGGAGCAGCACTGGCCGCCTCCTTTTCTTTCTCCTTTTCATCGGCGGAGCGTACCGGCGGGCTGCGGACAAACATAACGGCAAGAATTGCCAGAAACCCGATGCTTGCCGCCATGACCCACCAGTGCATATGCCAGGAGCCGGTAGTTTTGACGATTCCGGTAACCACCAGAGGACCCGCGACACCCCCCAGCGCGCCAATGGTCATGAATGCGCCGATGACCATGGAGCGTTTGTCCGGCATCCACTCATTTAATACATGCATGGCCGGGACCGTGGAACATAACGCAAAACCGACTCCCAGCAGGCTGGTGCCGATAAAGTATTGAAGCAGATTGGTGGTTAGCGCCAGCAGGCAGAAACCCAGGGCCATGACTGCACCACCGATACCATAGGTGGCCTTGATCCCGAGATTTCGCAATGTCCAGGCCGGCACCGTGCTGGCGAGACCCGTCATCAGCGCCAATAGCGTGAAACCCAGACCGGCCTGGGTCCAGCTCCAGGACAGATCCTTGATCATGTACGGCAGGACTACGCCGAGGGAGGTGAACGTGGAGCCGGTGACATGGAAAAAGATCGCGCTGACGATGGCGAAGATTCCCCAACGGTGCAGTGCCGACGGGTTCTGGATCATGGTTAGACTCCGCGGTGAGAGGACTTCAACAGGAAAACTGGCAGGCCCGGGCTGGTATTCTGCGTTGATTGAAGTTATCGGCGCAATCTAAATTTCTTGCGCCTGTTCCAATTCCCGCAGTTTTGTTTTCAGCACCTTGCCATAGTTATTCTTCGGCAGTCCCTCCACCGAACGATAGCAGCGCGGGCGCTTGAAGCGCGCCATATGCTCAAGGCAGTAACTGTCCAATGTCGCAGGATCCATGACGCGGCCAGATTTGGGGACTATATAGGCGATGACAATCTCACCCCACTCGTCGTCGGCGCGGCCAATGATGGAAACCTCGGCCACATCCGGATGACCAAGGAGGGTTTCCTCCACCTCCCGGGGGTAGATATTCGCGCCTCCGGAGATGATCAGGTCTTTGGCGCGATCCTTGAGCGTCAGGAATCCTTCCGCGTCGAAGCTGCCCACATCGCCGGTATGCAGCCAGCCGCCGCGCAGTGCCTCGGCACTGGCTTCCGGATTGCCCCAATAGCCGCTCATGACGGTTTCGCCGCGCACACACACTTCGCCCGTTTCACCCGGCAGCAGCCACCGGTCTTCGCTTCCGGCAATGCGCACTGCAACGGCGCTTTGTGGGACTCCTACCGATGCAAGGCGCGCATGCCAGCGTGGATGATCCTTCTCCGCATGCACACTGGCGCTGAGGGCGGTGATGGTCATCGGGCTTTCCCCCTGACCATACAACTGCGCCAGCTTGGGTCCGAATCGCTCCAGGCCGGCGAGGCAAAGTTGCAGATACATGGGACCGCCGCCGTAGATGATGGTTTTCAGATTATTCGTGTTCATATCCGCCGGGTGATCCAGCAGCCGCTTTACCATGGTAGGCGCGGCGAAGAACACCGCAGCCGGCCAGCCTTGGATGAGCCGGTAGATTTCCTCAGGATCAAAGCCGCCGGACTCGGGGATCACATGACAGCTTGCCTGCATCACATGGGGCAGGGCGTAGAGGCCTGAGCCGTGACTCATGGGCGCCGCATGGAGGATGGCGGACCAGGGGGATTGTTGGTCCACATCGGCGAAGTAACACTGGGACATGGCCAGCAGATTGTGATGGCTCAGTACCGCGCCCTTGGGTTTGCCCGTGGTGCCGCTGGTATAAAACAACCAGGCTGGATCCAGCGGCGCGCAGTTAACGGGCGGCATGGGATCGCTGGTGAATAGTTTCGTGTATTCGTCTCCGGCAACCGGAATGATGGCAGTGGATCCGGGGGCAGCCTGGGTGGCGATGGTGTCAGCCAGATCAACGGCAGCAAATAACAATGATGCGGCGCTGTTCTCCAGGATGTAGGCAAATTCCTTTGAATGCAGCTTGGCGTTGATGGGTACAGCAACCAGACCTGCATGCCAACAGGCATAGAGTATTTCCAGGTATTCCGGGCAATTGCGCAGGATCAGCGCAACACGGTCACCGGGCTTGAGCTTGAAGCGCCGGCGCATGGAACAGGCCAGGCGACTCACCCGATCCGCAAGCTCTCCGTAGCGGAACAACACCGAGATACCCTGCGCTATTGCCGGGCGGTCCGGGAATTCCTCCCCGACTTGCTTCATGTGCAGCGCCAGATTCATGCGGCGTGTGTTTCGCTCATATCATCGTGCGTGAAGCGTATTGCGGCGCCATGGTGACGTTGTTATATTGAATCATGTTGATTGTCGCTCACCACGCGGGCCGAATTGCAGACATCCGGTGATGAAGAATCTGCCCCCTGCAATGATAATTTTTTTTCACCCTGTGACGCTCCATGCAGTATAGAAGTCACCCGATTGCAACAGGGATAACGCCAAAATGAAATCCAAGCGCAAAGCCCGACTTTACAACTGGGACACCCTGCCGAAAGAAGTGGTGCGCAAGGGCGTCACTCGCTCCGGGTTTCGGGGTGAAAATGTGCTCATGGTCATGAATTGGCTGGAACCGGGCATGGAGGTCCGGCCCCACAGCCATCCCTTTGAGCAAGCGGTGTATATCGTCAAAGGCACCATGCGCTTTCATGTGGCTGGCGAAATCATCGAAGGCGGACCAGGCAGCCTCATTCTAATCCCGCCGGATGTGGAACACTACGGAGAACCCATCGGTGCTGAACCGGTGTTGAATCTGGATGTGTTTGCTCCCATTCGCGCGGATTACCGCCATCTCACCGCCTGGCAAGAACCTGACTTCGGCACGGAATGAAGGTGTAGCGCGCGTGGAAGTACTGGAACGTCACGGGGCGCTAAAAGAAAAGATCCGGACCGGGCAGCCGACGCTGGGGATCTTCGTCAAAACTCCGGCGGCGTCCACCGTGGAGTTACTGGGTATAGCCGGACTCGATTTTGTGGCGCTGGATGCGGAGCATGCGCCATTCGGTGTTGAGTCCCTCGATCGGTGCCTGCTGGCGGCGCACGCTGCCGGCATACCGGCATTGGTCCGGTTGGCCGACGCGGCGCCCTCTACCATCCTGCGCGTCCTGGATATGGGTGCCGCCGGAATAATAGTTCCGCATATCAAATCGGCCAAAGACGCCACCGGGGTCGTGTCTGCCGCCAGGTATAGCGGCGGCATTCGTGGCTTTTCCGGCTCCCATCGTGCCGCCGGTTATGGCGCGATTGCGCCCGAAATCTTCAGGACCAAGAGTGACAGCATGACTATTGTCATTGGACAGGTGGAAGAGCGTCAGGGCGTGGAAAATATCTGTGAAATCTCAGCTGTTTCCGACTTGGATGCCATTTTCATCGGACCTGCTGATTTGTCGGCGTCGTATGGAGTCACAAACTGGAACCACCCGCTGGTCGAGGATGCAGTCAACCATATTTGCGCAAGTTGCCGCAAGGCTGGCCGGTCGGTGGGGATATTTCTGGCAACGGCTGAAGGGGTGGCCAGCAATTTGTCCCGTGGGGTAAGCCTTTTCATCATATCCACGGATCAGGCGTTGCTGCTTAAGGGGACACGCGCGGTGTCCGAGGAATTTGCCGCGCTGCGAAAATGAGCAAGACCACCTACTCCCTGGCTATAGATATCGGCGGTACGTTTACCGATGCCGTGCTGCTTTGCAGTGATGGTCGCAGTTGGACCGATAAGACCCTGACCACCCACCATGATTTACTGGAAGGTTTTTTTCGCGCTACCGATCTGGTGCTGAGCCGGGCGAAGATTAAGCTGAAAGAAGTCAATGACATCATCACCCACGCCACCACCGTGGTCACCAACGTCCTGATCGAAAGAAAGGGATCGCCCACGGGTCTCATCGTTACCGAAGGCTTCCGTGACGTGCTGTATATCCGCGACGAACATCGCTACGACATGTTTGATTTGCAAATTGAATACGCCGAGCCACTGGTGACCCGGGATCACACCTGGGGCATTGCTGAGCGTATTTATTCCGATGGCACCGTTGGCCATCGTGTCAGCCGAGACGATGTGGCCAGGATTGCAGATGAAATGCGAGCCAGGAAAATTGAATCCGTTGCCGTGTGCCTGCTGAACAGCTACTGCAATCCGGAAAACGAGCGGGAACTGCGCCGCCATTTACAGGAGTTGTCTCCAGACCTGTTCGTGACCTTGTCCTGCGATGTGGCGCCCCAGATGCGCGAGTATTTGCGCACCAGCACCACGGTGGTCAATGCCTATACATTACCGCCGGTGCGTCCCTATCTTGAGGAGCTGAACAAAAAGGTTACTGCCCATGGTCTGGATCGCGAACCATTGATTATGCTGTCCAACGGCGGTGTGGTGGGCGCGCGCCTCGCCGGCACTTATCCGGTGCGCATGATCGAATCCGGTCCGGCCGCCGGGGCATTGGCGGCGGGTCATATCGCGAAGAAATATGGCATTGCCAATCTGATTTCCTTCGACATGGGTGGCACCACAGCGAAGGCCTGTCTGATACAAAATGGTGAGCCGCTGGTGGCGGGGGAAATGGAAGTGGATCGCCGCTACCGGTTCAAGCCGGGCAGCGGCATGCCGATCACGGTGCCTTCCATTGACATGATAGAGATCGGCGCTGGCGGCGGTTCTATTGCCCGGGTCAATGAAATGGGAATGTTGAAAGTGGGGCCGGATAGCGCCGGGTCCAATCCGGGTCCGTCCTGCTACGGTCTTGGCGGCACCCAGCCTTGTGTCACTGACGCCGATTTGGTGTTGGGGATCCTGGATGCGGATAACTTTCTTGGCGGTGACATGCCGCTGAATCTGGATACGGCGCGCACTGCTGTGAAGAAACTGGCCCAGGGACTCAATGTATCCTTGGAAGACGCCGCCTTCGGTATTTTCAGTGTCGTGGGTGAGTCCATGGCCGCCGCCGCCCGTGCCCATGCCACGGATCGCGGAGTGAACTATCGTGGACTGCCGTTGCTGGCTTTTGGCGGCGCTGGCCCCGTGCATGCCTGCTATGTGGCCGAGCAAATCGAAAGCTCTCAGATCATTTATCCGCCCATGGCGAGCGTCTTGAGCGCCTTTGGCACACTGGTGACGCCGGTGCGGTTTGATCTGGCCCGGGGCGGGCTGTGCCAATTGGGCGAGATTGACTGGAACATTGTAGCGGGAATGATCAACAGCATGATTGAAGAAGGAGGGGCCGCGTTAATGGAGGCCGGTCTTTCCCGCGATGGAATAATCTTTACCTACAGCGCGGACATGCGCTATGCCGGGCAACAGTCCGAAGTCACGGTGCCGTTGCAATCGGATCCCTGCCAGTCCCGGAGCGCGGAAGATTTACGCGCCCGGTTTGAAAAAGCCTATGAAATTCTTTACGGCGTGCGCCTCGGTGACATGGGTGTGGAAGTGGTGAGTTGGCGTGTTACCGCCCAGGGCCGGGATGCGGGTCGCAGGGCGCAGGTCAATCTGGCGCGCAAGCCTGCGGCGCCGAAATCCAAGCGCCAGATTTATTTCGCCGGTCGGACTCTGTCCGTGCCGGTTTATGATCGAGGATCACTGGCAGGCGGCCAGGAAATGGCGGGTCCGGTGATCGTGGAAGAACGGGAAACTACGGTATTTGTGTTACCCAACTGGAGTTTGCGCGTGCATGAAGACGGCAGTTTGCTGGGCACACGCGGAAACGCGAAGGGGAGTTAGCCATGCAAGTCATAGACCTGGAAATACAGTGGAGCAATTTGATCAGCGTAGTGAATGAACAGGCGCGGGCGCTGCAGCGCATCGCCTTCAGTCCCATTGTGCGCGAGGCCGGGGATTTGGCTACAGCGCTGTTTGACGCCGAGGCGCGCATGGTGGCCCAGGCCATCACCGGTACGCCGGGTCATATCAATTCTCTGGCCCTCGCCGCCGGCAATCTGCTGGAAGCCATCCCCAGGGAGGAATTGTCTCCTGGCGATATCTTGATCACCAATGATCCCTGGAAATCCGCCGGTCACTTTTTTGACATCACCTTGCTGACGCCGGTATTCCGCAAGGGCAAACTCATCGGCTATTGCGGTTCGACCATTCATCACACGGATATTGGCGGTTATGGCATCGGTGCCGGCGCCCGGGATATTCATGAGGAAGGACTGTGGATCCCGCCCCTGAAACTCTATGAGCGCGGCAAGCCCAATCCCACCCTGCACGATATTATTCGCCACAATGTTCGCACGCCCGATGCCATCTTCGGCGATCTGGCGGCGCAGGTGTCCAGCGGCAAGATGGGTGGTGAGCGATTGAATGCCCTGTGTGATCGGTATGGGTTGGATGACATTGTAGATCTGTCCCGGGAGATTATTGATCGTTCCGAGAAAGGCACCCGCGACGCCATTCGCGCATTGCCTGCCGGTACCTACCACGGGGAAACGACTTTCGATGTTCCTGGCGGGGATATCATCACCCTCAAGACCGCAGTCACCATTGACAACAAACTGGGTGAGATCAGCATTGATTTTGACGGCAGCTCCGGCCCCAGCCGCTATGGCATCAACGTAGTCATGGCCTACACCCATGCCTACAGCACTTTTGCCGTGCGCAGTGTGTTGAATCCGGATCTGGTCAACAATGCGGGCAGTCTGGCACCCATCAAGGTCAAGGCGCCGCTGGGGTGCATTGTGAATGCTGAATATCCTGTGCCCGTGAATGCGCGCCATGTGGTGGGCATGTATGTTCCGTTTCCGATTTTGAAGGCCCTGGGGCAGGTGATGCCGGAGCGGGTATTAGCCGAAGGTTCCGGCGCCGTGTGGACCATGCAGGTTCAGGGTCGGGATCGCAACAACGTGCCATTTACCAGCTCCATGTTCAATTATTCCGGCGGTATGGGCGCGCGCGCCGGCAAGTCGGGTTTGTCGGCCACCTGTTTCCCCACCGGTGTGTCGGCGGTGCCAGTGGAAGTATTGGAGGCATCCATACCCATCGAGTTCACTTGCAAGGAATTGCTGCCGGGATCCGGGGGCAATGGCAAATATCGGGGCGGCGATGGCCAGCGTATCGGCTTTCGTGTGCGCTCCGGCAAAGAGTGGTTTTTGAATGCCATACCCAGCCGACTGACGGTGCAGGCGGAGGGTTTGCAGGGCGGGGGAGCTGGGGCCTCGGGCGCTTTCCTGATCAATGACCAGCCTGTGGTCGGTGCGCAGAAACGTCTGATGCAGGCGGCGGATCAGGTGCTGTTGCAAACACCCGGCGGCGGCGGGTTCGGGGCGGCGTAGCGTCCGCTGGTAAAATGCCGGGGCGCGTTCGCACAAGATTCGTGCCACGCAAGCCCGGATAATCTAAATGTATGTGAACGCATGTATCGGATTCTGAGGAATCTCTGAAAAGCGTCCTTCCGGCGCAAGCCGGAATCCAGAAAATACAATTGGCTTGCTGGATACCGGTATTCACCGGTATGACGCTGTAAGGGATGAAGAGGAACTTCCCCAAGGAGAACTGTTATCAGCAAACTAACCGCACCGCGCTGGACCCATATCGCCCTGCCATCGGTGGACATTGATCAGTCCATCGCCTGGTATCAGGAGTTCACACCCCTGGTGCTGGTGGAGCGTTTCGAAGATCCCATGGGCAAGAGCGCATGGCTCAGCAACAAGGGCCAGGTGGATTCGCCAATGGTTTTGGTATTGGTGATGTTCTATAAGGATCAGGGTAAGAAGCAGCCCCATCTCGCTCCATTTGCGCACATTGGCATTGAAGTTCCCAGCGCGGAAGAATTGGATGCCATCGCCGAGCGCGCAAAGAAAGCCGATTGCCTGGCCATGCCGCCGGTAAAGTTGCCACCGCCGGTGGGCTACGTTTGCATGATTAGCGATCCAGACGGCAACCGAATTGAGATCTCATACGATCAGCAAGTGTATTCCAAGGTCCAGGAGCGCTGGGGCGCCAGGGCATGACGGAACGCGAAGGGCCCGCAGCTACAGTGCGGGCCTATATCGCCGGACTGAACAGCGGCAATCCGGATCTTCC
>JAYUHG010000241.1:0-4002 GCA_043767195.1 Gammaproteobacteria bacterium
CGTCCATTTTCCCACGGCGCCGGCCCACTCCGAACATGCCATCCGTCACCCGCGAACAGATCACCGAGGCGCTTAAATCCGTGCAGGACACGAACCTGCAGCAGGATTTGGTCAGCGCGCAAGTCATCAAGAATATTGACGTGGACGGTGGCCGGGTGGCGATTCAGATCGAACTGGGCTATCCCGCCGCCGGCAGCCGCGACCAGATCATCCAGGCCGCCCGTGCCGCGGTCGCCAAGGTGCCTGGTGTGGAGACCGTGGAAGTCACGCTGACCAGCAACATTATTTCCCATGCGGTGCAGAAAGGCGTGAAGCCCCTGCGCCAGATCCGAAATACCATCGCCGTAGCCTCCGGCAAAGGCGGTGTGGGTAAATCCACCACGGCGGTGAATTTGGCCCTGGCATTGCAGGCCGAAGGCGCCCGCGTCGGCATTCTGGATGCGGATATTTATGGCCCCAGTCAGCCGCGCATGTTGGGCTGCCACGCCAAGCCGGACAGCCCGGATGGCAAATCCATCGAGCCCAACATCAGCTATCAGATCCAGTCCATGTCCATCGGCTACCTTATTAATGAGGAGACGCCGATGATCTGGCGTGGCCCCATGGTGACTTCGGCCCTGGAGCAATTGTTGAACGACACTAATTGGAAGGACTTGGATTATCTGGTGATTGATTTGCCGCCAGGCACCGGCGACATTCAACTGACCCTGTGCCAGAAAATCCCGGTGTCCGGCGCCATCATTGTCACCACACCCCAGGACATTGCTCTGCTGGATGCGCGCAAGGGCCTGAAGATGTTCGAGAAGGTGGAAGTGCCGGTGCTGGGCATTATCGAAAACATGAGTACGCATATTTGTACGAAATGCGGCAACGAGGAGCACATCTTCGGTTCCGGCGGCGGTCGCCAGATGGCGGAACAATACAATGTGGAGTTGCTGGGTCAATTGCCGCTGGATATTCGCATCCGCCTGGGCGGTGATGAGGGTCGCCCTACGGTCGCAATGGAACCGGATTCGGCCATTACCGCCAACTATCGTGGCATCGCGCGAAGGGTGGCGGCGAAGTTGTCGTTAAGGGCGAAGGACTATAGTTCGAAGTTTCCGAAGATTGTGATCCAAAACACGTGAAACGTATCTCGTGAAACGTATCTCGTAGTGGTTGATTAACGGCATGGAGGCTGTGTATGAAAATCAGGAATTTCAGGGATTTGAAAGTTTTGCAGATTGGAAAGAAAATTGTGGTTGCTATCTATCGGCTGACGGAAGGTTTTCCGCGGCAAGAGCGATTCGGACTGGTGGCGCAAATGCGTCGGGCGTCGGTTTCTATCCCATCGAATGTTGCCGAGGGATTTAGCCGATTTCATAACAAGGAGTATCGCCAATTTCTGTTTATTACCTTGGGTTCTTGCGCGGAATTGGAAACGCAGTTGGAGATTGCCAGTGACCTGGGATTTGCGGAGAAATCTGCACGAGCGGAAATCCTGGAACTTCTCGACCACGAAGCGAGAATGCTAAGGAATCTGATTAAGAGGCTCTGATTATGCATTGCAACATGCCTTTCACGAGATACGCTTCACGAGATACGCTTCACGAAATATGCTTCACGAGATACGCTTCACGTCCTCACCCAAGGGGCCAGACTTGAGCATCAAGTCCGACAAATGGATCCGCCGTATGGCCGAACAGCACGGCTTGATTGAGCCGTTTGCGCCGGAGCAGGTTCGAAAGAATGGTGGCAAAAGTCTGATTTCCTACGGCACTTCCAGCTATGGCTACGATGTGCGCTGCGCGCCGGAGTTCAAGATATTTACCAACATCAACAGCACCATTGTGGATCCGAAGGAGTTTGATGAGCGGTCGTTTGTGGATTTTACCGGCGATGTTTGCATCATTCCGCCCAACTCATTTGCCCTGGCCCGGACCGTGGAATACTTTCGTATCCCGCGCAATGTGCTGGTCATTTGCCTGGGCAAATCCACCTACGCGCGCTGCGGCATAATTGTAAATGTCACGCCCCTGGAGCCGGAGTGGGAAGGGCATGTGACCCTGGAGTTTTCCAATACCACACCGTTGCCGGCGAAGATCTACTCCAATGAAGGCGTGGCGCAGGTCATCTTTCTGGAATCCGATGAACCCTGTGAAGTTTCATACAAGGATCGGGCGGGGAAGTATCAGGGGCAGAAGGGTGTGACGTTGCCGAAGGCGTGAAAAAGGCAGCTACAAGCTACAAGCAACAAGCTACAAGGCACCGGCTACAATCCACTAGCCACTAGCCACTAGCCACTAGCCACTAGCCACCAGCCACCAGCCACTAGCCACCAGCCACTCAATGCCCTCATGAATTTCCTCCCTATCTCCCTGCACCTTCAGAACCGTCCTTGCCTGGTGGTTGGCGGGGGCGCTGTGGCTGCCCGTAAAGTAAAACAACTACGCAAGGCCGGTGGCGCGGTGCATGTAGTCGCGCCGGAATTGGTGCCGGAATTGTCCGCGTTACGCGCGGCAGGTGACCTGCGCTGGACCCAGGGGGAATTCTCGCCCAATCATCTCGATTATTGTGTGCTGGCGATTGCCGCCACGGATGATCGCGCTGTGAACGTCCGTGTCTCCGAACTGGCGCAGCAACGCAACATCCCGGTGAATGTGGTGGATGATCCGGCGCTATGCAGTTTCATTATGCCCTCGGTGGTGGATCGCAGCCCGGTGACCATTGCCATTTCCACCGGCGGGGCGTCGCCGGTGCTGGCGCGCTTGTTGCGGGCGCGATTGGAGACATTGATCCCCTCCGGATTCGGGCGGTTGGCGGATTTGATGCAGTCTTTTCGTGAGCGTGTACGACATAGGTTTCCGGACATCAACCTGCGCCGGCGCTTTTGGGAAAATATCCTGCAAGGGCCGGTGGCGGAGATGTTGTACGCGGGGCAGGACAAACCCGCGTTGGCGATGCTGGAGCAGCGGCTCAGTGATGATTCGGCGGCGGTGGAACGAATTGGTGAGGTCTATCTTGTTGGCGCCGGACCTGGGGACCCGGACCTGCTTACGTTTCGGGCACTGCGCCTGATGCAGCAGGCGGATGTGGTGCTCTTCGACAGGCTGGTGGCGCCGGCTCTGGTGGAATTATGCCGCAAGGATGCCGAGCGCATCTTTGTCGGCAAGGAAAGTGATCAGCACACGGTGCCGCAGGAGCACATCAATCAGTTGTTGGTACGACTGGCCCGGGAAGGTAACCGGGTGTTGCGACTCAAGGGCGGCGACCCATTCATATTCGGTCGCGGCGGCGAAGAAATCGAAGAACTCTCCGCCGCCAGCATTCCATTTCAAGTCGTCCCCGGTATCACCGCCGCCTCCGGCTGCGCCTCCTATGCCGGTATCCCGCTCACCCATCGTGATTACGCCCACACCTGCGTGTTTGTCACCGCGCACATGAAAGAGGGCAAGTTGGCGCTGAACTGGCCGGCATTGGTGCAACCCCAGCAGACCCTCGCCGTCTACATGGGCGTGAAAGGCATGGAGGCCTTATGCGCAGGATTGCTGACCCACGGTATGCGTCCGGATATGCCCGCCGCGATCATTGAGCAAGGCACCACGGCGCAACAGCGAGTGCATGTGGGGACGGTCGCTTCCTTGCCGCAACTGGTCCGCGATCAAGACATCAAACCGCCGTCCATGACTATCATTGGCGAGGTCGTGCAGCTACAGGAGAAGCTGGCATGGTTTGATGGAAATAACGTATCTCGTGAAGCGTGAAGCGCATCCAGTGGGACCGAAAAAAAATGTAGTCATGAATGGTATTGGGACAACGCGTGCTAAAATATTTGCGACGTCTCCTGCCCTTGAATGGGGTCAGTAGGGGGGCATGTCAGTGGAGGATGTTCTACTATGCTATTAACCAAAATCTTTGGAGGATTACGCTCCTTATCGAAAACATATGCCGGTTTCGCAGGGAAAATTGGCGGCTGGGTATGCTTTGGAGGTGGCCTTTATGGGTTTCTTTTCTATACGCTCA
>JAYUHG010000242.1:0-4001 GCA_043767195.1 Gammaproteobacteria bacterium
CCGCACTAGGTGTCTATGTCCCCCTGATCGCGGCCAATTCCCTGCTACTGGCTGTAGGTGAGCAATCGCTACGTTCCGGGACTGGCGGGCAATATCTGAGGACTGGTTTGAGACTTGGGGGGTATGCGGCGCTGTGGATTATTCCTATGGGGCTGCTGCGGGAAGTAGTAGCTACAGGCTCGTTGTTATCTGATTCGCATCTGTTGCCGGGACTGCCCGGCCATGTGACGATCACGTCCTTTTCCATCCCTCTGTTGCAATCAACCACCGGTGCGCTGCTGGTTTTGGGTTTGGCGGCGGCCTGGATTGCCCATCGCAGTGCCCGTGGTGCCTTAGCACCTGGACCCGTGTGCGGCGCGTGAAAGTACAAAAGCTGTTTGAAATTCTCCGCGCCGGGAATCCTGCTCCCCGCACCGAACTGATCTATTCCAGCCCGTTTCAATTGCTCGTGGCCGTCATGCTGTCGGCCCAGGCCACTGACATCAGTGTCAATAAGGCCACGGCGACGTTGTTTCCAGTAGCTGATTCGCCCACGGCCATGCTTAAGCTGGGACTGGCGGGACTAAAGCGCCACATCCGCCATATCGGGCTATTCAACACCAAGGCGCGCAATGTGCTGGACACCTGTCGCATCCTGCTGCGTGAGCACGGCGGTCAGGTTCCGCGGGATCGGGAGGCGCTGGAAGGCCTGCCCGGTGTCGGCAGGAAAACCGCCAATGTGGTGCTGAATACAGCCTTCGGGCAACCCACCATTGCCGTGGACACCCATATCTTTCGCGTCGCCAATCGCACCGGGCTGGCGCCGGGTGAAACAGTGCGCGCCGTGGAGGATGCGCTGGTAGGCACGGTGCCGGAAGAGTTCCTGCGCGATGCGCACCATTGGCTGATTCTGCATGGCCGGTATGTATGTATCGCGCGCCGGCCCAAATGCGCGCAGTGTGTGATTCAATCCCTGTGTGAGTGGCCGGAAAAGCAGACATGATCGAATTCTTCTCCAGGGAAGCTCTGCTGTTAATCAGACATTCACTGGGTCGGATAGGATAGCCGCGATGAAGACGTTGCCTGGATTTACCCCATGAGTTCGACCGCCAATGTATATGCACTGGTGGACCAGACCCAGGAACATACTCTGGAAGCGCAGCTCGAGTTGCTGGCGGAAGTCACCCATTCTTTTGCCGCGTCCCTGGAGATTGAGGCCACGCTGCGCAACGCCATTGAGAAAATCATGCAATATCTGGACGCTGAGGCCGCGTCCATATTCCTGGTGGAAGGCAATGATTCGGAGCTGGTGTGCCGCGCCTGCGCGGGGCCGGTGGATATCAGCGGGATGCGCCTGCCCGGGGGTGCCGGCATCGTCGGCAAGACCGTTTTGTCGCGCTGTTGCCAGATTGTCCGGGATGTCAGCAAGGATCCGGATTTTGCCAGTAACGTGGATGCGGACACCGGGTTTGTCACCCGCTCCATTCTTTGTACGCCGCTCATCGTGCGCCAGCAGTGCCTTGGCGCGCTGGAGCTGATCAACAAGCGCGGCGGCGATGGACTGTTTGATGATCGGGATCGGCATCTGCTCGGCGCGCTGGCGTCATCGGCGGCGCTGGCGATCCACAACGCCCGCATGGCGGATCAATTGGTGGAACAGGAGCGCATGCAGAAGGAGCTGGAACTGGCCCGGGAGATCCAGATGGATTTGCTGCCGGCGCCACGGGATATTGGCTTCCCAATTCTGGGCGTGAATGTTCCAGCCCTGGAGGTCTCCGGGGACTTTTATGATTTTCTGCAACGGGACGACGGACTCATTTATTTTGCCCTGGCCGACGTGTCCGGGAAGGGTATGAATGCCGCGCTGTTGATGGCCAAAGTCAGCAGTCTTCTGCATCATCTGGCGAAACAACTAACTGACCCCGGGGAGTTGCTTGCGCGGGTCAATACAGAAGTGTGCGAAAGCGTTTCTCACGGCATGTTTGTCACTATCGCCGCGGGATTCCTTACACCAGCCACTGGCCGGATTCAGATTGCCAATGCCGGGCACCAACCGCCGCTCATGCACCGGCGCGATGGCGGATTTGAGGAAATAATCGCCACTGCGCCGCCGCTGGGAGTATTGCCTGATAGTGTTTTTCCTTCGACTACGCTAATGCTTGGCGATTCCGTGTTGTACTTGTTTACCGATGGCGTGACCGAGAGCCTGGACGAAAATAATCAGGCATTGGGCGTGGCCGGATTGATGAACTTGATCCGCGGCGTCAGCGCTACCGGTACCCAACGCCTGGAAAACATTGTCAGGGAGTTGCGCAAACCTTTGGTTTCACAACGGGATGACATAACATTGCTGGTAATAGAAGGAAATAGGCATTGAAAACGGAACAGATGTTCAGCTTGCGTTTTCGCGCCCAGCCAGAGCGGCTGGGTCCAGTGCGCGCAATGGTGAAACGGGCCTCGCAAAGTTTCGGCTGCACTGAACCCTTGAGTGACAAGCTGGTAATTGCCGTGAATGAGGCCTGCATGAATGTTATCCAACATGCGTACCATGGCGATGGTACTGGCGAGATGTCACTGCTCGTATGTACCAATGGAACGCAGATAATCTTCCGCCTGGAAGATCAAGCGGAGCCGATCAAGCTGGAAAGTGTTCAGCCGCGCGACCTCGACGAGATCCGCCCGGGAGGGTTGGGCGTACACTTCATCAGGGAAATCATGGACCATTGCCAGATGGGACATCTGGACCAGGGGCGTGGGAATTACCTGGAAATGCGCAAGGCTATCGGTTAGCCGGTTTTTATACAGGGATTTTCCAGGATGCAATACAACATTCGTACCGAAGGGGCATATTCCGTTATTGAGTTAACGGGAGATGTGGATTTGTCGTGTTCTCCGGACGCCCGCAAACAGATTCTTCAGTGTCTGGACGCAGGCCGAAGTTTGCTGATTGACCTGTCCGCGGTGTCATACATTGACAGTTCCGGCGTCGCGAGTCTGGTAGAGGGGTATCAGACTGCAAAAAAGAAGGCGCTGCGATTCGGCCTGGTGGGTGTAAGTGCTGCTGCCATGGGTGTGCTGCAACTGGCGCGCCTGGACAAAGTTTTCCCCATACATGGGTCAGTGGCGCAGTGTCTGACCGCAGATGGCTGAATCGGTGTCCGGAATTAGCTAGTGTACCGAACCCGTCCGGCTGCGGAGCCGCCGGGGGGCGGGGGGACGGCCTAATGAGTGGCCGAAGAGAATTCCATTTTGATTCCCGCCAGCTCAATCATGTCGCTGTCCTTCAACTGATAGGCCTTGCTGCCTATGGGTTCGCCATTGACAAGCGGATAACGTTTGCCGTCCCCATCGCTCTCGATGTGCGTCAGGAAATAGCCCTGGGGGCGGCGTGAAATGACCGCCACCTGCGTCCCCGGTTTACCCAGCGTGATGAGTGCCTTGGTGAGTTCCAATTCTTTGCCGGCAATGGGGCCGTTCAATACCGTGAGACGACCCAGTGGCATGCCGCCGCCTGGCGCGGCGCCCGGCTTTGCCGCAGCCGCGGGAGCCGCGGCAGAGGGGGCCGCGGCCGCAACGGCCATTTCAGCGGCCTTTGCCGCGGCGACGGCCGCGCTGGCCGAGCCGGGCTTGATGATCATCGTTTTCTCGAATTCATCATCATCCGCGGTGGCGTGTTCGTTTACATACTTGAGTTCGTGCTTACCAATGGCAATCACGTCTCCATCCTTGAGAGCGTGTTTTTTGATCAGCTTGCTATTAACGTAGGTGCCGTTCGTGCTACCTAGGTCTTCGAGGAAGGAATCGTCGAGAATGGTAATAATCATGGCGTGTTTACCACTGACTGCCAGATTATCAATCTGGATGTCGTTATCTGGTTTACGCCCGACGGTGAGCCGCTCCTTGTTCAGCTCATATTCGCCTTGTATCACCCCATTCATGCTGAGAACCAGCTTAGCCATCGTTCTGTCCTATTCCCATGACATTAGAAGAGTTTTTTCATTATTCGTGCCAGCGGCTTCTCC
>JAYUHG010000243.1:0-3988 GCA_043767195.1 Gammaproteobacteria bacterium
GTGGCTAGTGGCTAGTGGCTAGTGGCTAGAAGTCAGTATCTGGAAACAATTTTCAAGTGCAAGTTTCCCCTCACCACAAGGAAATTAATACGCTTGCCATTAGCCACCAGCCACTTCTGAATCAAAACTCGAAACCTTCATCTCATTCCAGCGATAAACTGCGCGAGATTTTCAATATCCTCATCCGACATTGTCTTCGTCACACTCGTCATGCTCCCCGCATCATTGGTGCGTGTCTTGGCGCGGAAATCTGTTAACTGTTTTTTCACGTAGTCGTAGTGCTGGCCGGCGACGCGGGGGATTTCGTTCTGACCCTGGTAGGCGCCTTGATGGCACATGGTGCATAACGTGGCGTCGCCCAGGTCTTTGCCCTTGGCGGCTTTGGCCTGGTCTGCGCTGAAGCCATTGCTGGGCACCGGCTGTTCCGAGAAGAAGGTGGCTAAAGCCAGCATGTCCTCTTTTTCCAGGGTAGTGACCATGGGGCTCATCTGGGGGTCAGTGCGGCGGCCTTCCTTGAAGTCCTTCAATTGCAGGTACAGATAGCGCGCGGTCTGGCCGGCCAGGATGGGGATCAGCGGTTGAGTGGACGCGCCGTTCGGTCCATGGCAGGCAAAGCAAGCTTGTGCCGCCGCCGGTACGCTGTCTTGCGCCAGTGCAGGAGACATGGCGCACAAAAGCGCCAGACTCATGGTACTGGTTAAGATGGTCGAGACAATTTTTGTGTTGATCATCCTACTCACTCAGCTTTATTAGACCATGCCCCGCCGGATGCGTTGCATGGCGAACCAGGCTCCGGGCCAGCGTCAAAAAAACGGCCGCCTCATGGCGGCCGTTTTCATTTACATTGAACGGAACTTATTTCGGTGGCAGCGAAAATACCAACAGGCTGTTGCCGCGCTTGAAATTCAACTGCACGTTGCCGCCGGCGAAGGCCGCAATGTACTGCTTGCCGTTGACCATGTAGGAAACCGGCTGGCTGTTGACGCCGGCACCGCACTGGTACTGCCATTTAATTTCGCCAGTGGCTGAATCATAGGCCTTGAACATGCCGTTGCCTTCGCCGAAGAACACCAGGCCACCGGCCGTGGTCAACGCGCCACCGCCAATGATCGGCTGCTCGGTTTTCACCTGCCAGCGGATTTTGCCGGTGTTGTAGTCCACCGCGGAAATATTCCCGAACTGCTGGGCGCCCGGGATGACCTTGAAAGCGCCGCCGAGCCACAACTTGCCGCCGGGGTAAGGTGTGCTTTCTACGTGATAGGTCATGGGTTGGTGCAGGTTGCCGGCAAACGCCAGACCCAATTCCGGATCAATGGCCATGGGCGTCCACTCTACTCCACCGTTGGCACCCGGCAGCATGGGCGCGCCTTCCGCCGTGGGCAGCACCCAACGACCTTCCTGGGACACCATGGGCTCGGAGTAGCGGATCAGGCTGCAATCCCGGCGGTCGTGAACGAATACATAGCCGAGCTTATTGCCGTGGATAACACCTGGCACCGTCCTGCCGTCCTTGCCTTTTACATCCGTGAGGATGGGCGGACTAACTGCGTCCAGATCCCACACGTCGTGAGGGATGTACTGATAATGGCACTTGTATTTGCCGGAATTCAGGTCCACCGCCACCAGGGACTCTGTGTACAGGTTGTCGCCGGGACGAATGGCGCCATCCAGATCCGGCGAGGGGTTGCCGACCATGAAATAGACCGTGCCCGTGGCTCGATCCACCGCCGGGTTTTGCCAGACACCGCCGCCGAGGGTCTGATAGGGATCCCCCAGTTTCTTCAAGGCTTCTTTTTCCGCGGAGATGTTGCGCAGCATGTCACGACCGGTGACATCCCGCGTAGCCCACACACCGGTGGAATTTTCCGGGATGGTGTGGAAGGTCCACATCAGTTCGCCGGAGTCCTTGTTAAACGCCTTCACGAAACCGCGAATGCCATATTCGCCACCGTTGGTACCGATCAAGACCTTGTCTTCCACCACCGTGGGCGCCATGGTTTCGCTGTAGCCCAGTTCCGGATCAGCGATCTGGGATTCCCACTTCATTTGACCGGTTTTCGCGTCAATGGCCACCAGTTTGGCGTCCAGTGTGCCCATATAAAGCGTGTCGCCGGAGATGGCCACGCCGCGGTTGTTCGGCCCGCAGCAGTAAGTCATCACCGGACCCAGCTTGTGTTTGTAATGCCAGAGTTCCGCGCCGGTTTCCGCGTTAATGGCATAGACATGGTTGAACGACGTAGTCAGATACATCACACCACCAATGACAATGGGCGCGGTCTCATTGGACTCCAGCACTTCCGTCTGGAATACAAATGCCGGTCGCAGACGATGTACGTTCTTGGTGTTGATTTCAGACGCCGCGAAGTAGCGCGTCTGCTCATAATTGCCATGCGTATGCAGCCAGTTGTTGGCATCGCTACCGGCACGATCCAGCAAGTCCTGCGTGGCCTCGCCCATATTCCCCCAAACAGTGGCCTTGACCGACTCACCGGCATGTGACGCCGCGCCAGCCACGAGCAATGCGCCGCCCAGTGCGACTGCCATTGCGCTTCTGATATAGCTTGAAATTTTCATTGTTGCTCCCCCTGATTTAATGCTTCGATTTGAAATGACCAGATATTGAACGCGGCCCGGCGGGCTCCACTTTCATGGGGCCACGATACACCTCCACTACCGGGGAAAATAGCCATAACAGCAGTCAACTTTTGCGCAGCGCAGCATTTATCCCGCAACCTGTAACAGTTCTGTGGCTTTTTTGTGTCCGCCCTGCTCGGCCATTTGCACTGCCCTCTGTCCGCGGTTGTCTTTAAGGGCTGTGTCCGCACCCCGCTCCAGCAGCAGTTTAATGACCTCAACCTGTCCGTATCCCGCTGCCCACATTAATGCGGTTAAATCGTTGCCATAAACGGCATTCACATTCACACCCCGGTCCAAGAGCAACCGCATAATTTCCACATCACCATTGGCGGCGGCATAGCAAATGGCGCCTTTCAAAGTGTTATCTACGGCCGTTGTATCCGCCCCGCGATCCAGCAGTGTACGAGCCAGTTCCAGGTCCTGATGGAAAACGGCCACATGCAATGGCGTAACTTGTTTCAAATCGGGCTTATTAACATCCGCGCCACGCTCAACCAGCGCCAAAGACAGTTCACGGTAGTTAGCTTGTATGGCGAGCATCAGCGGCGTCTCCCCCAACCGATTTCGGGCATTCAGGTGAGCACCGCTTTCCAGCAGCGCCACAACCTCCGCCGTCCGCCCTGCCTTCGTCGCCGCAAATAATTTGAAATCCAAATCCCGATCCGCCTTAACTGTCTGCGGCGCAAGCAGACCGGCGCAAAGCGCGACAGCGAAGTAACTTCGTAACAAAGCCTTCATGCACGACTCCTTAATAAATATTCGTATCTCGTCGTTCGTGATGCGTATTTCGTGGAACTAAATCATGTCGCCACTGCCCATCCAAGCACTTCACGCGTCCTTCACGCTTCACGCTTCACGCTTCACATTTTACTTTTACCTTTCAACTTCACTCTCCCCCGTCGCGCCAGCGTAGGCCGATCTTCCACCTGCTGAGTCCGAAATGAAGTCCCCGGCCTGCGTTTTCCCTCAAACATCTTGCCTGTTCCCCGCGGCTGCGTCGCCGGCACCAGTTGATGCTTTTGATTGCCGATGAGGTCGCTGCGACCCATGCGTTGCAAAGCCACCCGCAACATGGGCCAGTTCTCAGCATCGTGATAACGCAGGAAGGCTTTGTGCAGGCGCCGCACACGCAGGCCCTTGGGCACGATCACCTCTTCGCTGTCACGGGTGACCTTGCGTAACGGATTCTTGCCGGTGTGGTACATGGCGGTGGCGGTGGCCATGGGGCCAGGCAGAAACGCCTGCACCTGGTCGGCGCGGAAACCATTGCGTTTCAGCCACAGGGCCAACTCCAGCATGTCTTCGTCCGTGGTGCCGGGATGGGCGGCGATGAAATAAGGAATCAGATATT